>JAZQHP010000117.1:0-37408 GCA_045540655.1 Acutalibacteraceae bacterium | reverse complement strand
GTCGTCATAGGAGATCGCGGTGTTTTTGATCTTTGTCAAGCGGTCTGCCCACACGGTGTCGGCATAGGTCATGGTGTCCATGTATTCCACGTCGCCGCTTGCCCATGTGTAGACCTTGCTGAGCATGTTGCCGCGCACGTCATAGGTATACGCGATCTTGGCAATATTCATGCCGTCCATGGCACTGCCGTACATCGGGCGAGGCAACATAACCGCCGAAGAATATTCCTCGGTCAGAAGTTGGCCGAGTGCATCGTAGGTATAGGTTACATACGAACCGTCGGGATTGGTGATTTTGGAAATATTCCCCGCGTCGTCGTATTCATAGCTGATGGCTTCGCTTTGGTTGATATAGTGCTTGATTCTCGAATACGCCGTGCGGTTTGCATCGGTGTCGTACTCAATCGCGGTGTTGAATTTTGCGGCACTTGTGGTGTTACCGAGCGTACGCGTGATGTTCTTGAGCGCGGCGGAGTATTGCCCGCTTTCATGCGCGAACGCCACATCGCCCGGAACGAGAGAGACACCGTTCACATACAGCGTCGATTGTGCGGTGACGGAGCAGGGTTCCTTGTGTCAAGCCGACGTCAACACAAGGAACCGTATTCTACATTTTGGTTTATTACACAACTGGTTTCGGATAGATTTCGATCACAGAATTCTCGCAATCAATCTTAGTATACATTCCACGTAATGTACTAGGACTAACTCATCAGTTTCCCATGATAGTTAGCAAGAACATACCGTCACTTATTGTGTATGCCATACCGCTAATACATCTCCATTTTGTTTAACCAACACATATGGCGTTCCTCCTAGTTGATTTTTTCTCAATACTCCCTTTGCACACCAACAATTATTTTCAGCATCATAAAACACTTCTATATTTTTGGTTGTTTGTCGAATATTTTGAAATTCTTTTTCCCATATCTGCATGGCCTTTTCTAATAAATCTTCCGAAGTTTTTATTTCGCCAACATTGGTGTCACACGAAAAAGTCATCACTTGATATTGATACATTTCTAAATCAAACGGTTGTACGTCTATTGGACGATCGTGAAAAGTTATAAAAATAAGTATGCCTATCAGCAACAACAATGTAATAATAAGCACAGATTTGAA
This sequence comes from Acutalibacteraceae bacterium, assembly GCA_045540655.1. Classification (GTDB taxonomy): domain Bacteria; phylum Bacillota; class Clostridia; order Oscillospirales; family Acutalibacteraceae; genus RGIG1959. Next base: position 36,286 of record JAZQHP010000117.1, on the reverse strand, counting down.
AACAATCCTCATTAAGCGTTCTCCTTCCTAATAAAAATACTCACCTTAAGATATTTGGGTCCCAAGAAAACCCACTATTAATTATGGTTTCACTTTGGGTAAAAGGATCGTATTTTTTTATACTTCCAAAAGCTGTTCTCACATAGACATAAACCGAATGGACATTGGCATATTCTATATCTTCTGGGGAGAAATTCTCGGTATCATAGTTTTTTATGTAAGGATGCGTATGAACAACAGCTACTCTTTTCTTAAAAAGCGGAACTTTAGGAGGGGCAACTTCTACAGCATTTTTTTGAGTCACAACTAACTTGTAACTGTATTGTGTCTTTACGGTCTTTTTTGTTTCATAGGTGGTAACAGTCCACTCCCAAAACAGAAATCGTTTCTTTTTTGTTATAGCAACTTTCTCTTTTATAGTCGTTTTTACCTCATAAATTGAAGTAGCGTATTCCCAAGAATCATCAAAGCTGCCTATTCTAACCATATATTGCGCCGCATCAATCGCCGCTTCATCAATGGTGTTAAATAAATCACCTGGCTTTGTACCGCTCAAATCGCTCTTATTCACACAATTATTAAGGCAATATGCAAACATATTATGTTCGACTGAATGACATCCAGTAAACAAATATTCATCCGCATTAATCCACCGACCAACTACAGGATCATAATAACGGCTGTTGCAATAGTACAATCCTGTTTCCTCGTCGTAGATATAGCCTCTATATCTAAACGGGTTGAGCGTGCCCAATGTATCTGCAAGCGTTCCTGTTTTCGACAACGGCAAACCGTATGCGGAGTAGGTATAACGCACCACATATTCGCCTGTGTTATCGATCAAACCAATAACATCGTTTTGGGCGTTGTAGATGTACCAGTATTCTGTACCGTTGAATTCAACGCTGTTTTCGAAGAAACGCAGAGTGTTTGTGCCATCGCTCAATGATCTTAACGAGCCACCGAGAATAGTGTAAGTAGTGGTTGTGCCGTTGACAGTTTTGGACGTACGGATGCCTTCATCGTTATACACATAGCTGACAGCGGTGCTTCCTCGATTGAATGTTGCGAGTTGACGACCACGTTGCCATGTGAGTGTGGCGTTGTCGGTCCAGTTGAGCGGGTTGCCGATTTCGTCGTAGCTGATCGCGGTGTTTTTGATCTTTGTGACACGATCATTCCATACGGTGTCGGCATAGGTCATGGTGTCCATGTATTCCACGTCACCGCTTGCCCATGTGTAGACCTTGCTGAGCATATTGCCGCGCACGTCGTAGGTATACGCGATTTTGACAATATTCATGCCGTCCATGGCACTGCCGTACATCGGGCGAGGCAACATAACCGCCGAAGAATATTCCTCGGTCAAAAGCTGACCGAGCGCATCGTAAGTGTAAGTCACATAACTACCATCGGGGTTGGTGATCTTCGAAATATTACCCGCCGTATCGTATTCATAGCTGATGGCTTCGCCTTGGTTGATATAATGCTTGATTCTCGAATACGCCGTGCGGTTTGCATCGGTGTCGTACTCAATCGCGGTGTTGAATTTTGCGGCACTTGTGGTGTTACCGAGCGTACGCGTGATGTTCTTCAAAGCGGCGGAGTTTTGCCCGCTTTCATGCGCCAGCGCGACATCCCCGGGAACGAGAGAGACACCGTTCACATACAGCGTCGACGAGGGCGAGACAGCAAACTGCAACGTCGCCGCAGACACGTCCGCCGAAGCGATGTGTTCGACCACGTAGTGCCACGCGCCGTCGGCGGCGATGGGTACGTTGGTTTCCCCATTCACAAAAGAGGCAGGCGCGGTTTCTGCTTTCGCCCAGAAGGCGAGCGTCCATGTGTCCGACGCGGTCGGTTGCGGGGCGTCGGCGGTCGGCAGGTCCACCGTCAGCGATGCTTCGCCGTCGGTGTTTTCGATTTTCACCGTTTGCTCATAGGCGATCGGACCGACGACACTGTCGTCCGTCACGCCCACCGACAGACCGAGGTTGTCGGCGGCGTTGTGCCATTGGTTGCCGACCTTGCGCACGGTCATGCCATTGATAAGCACCGCGCCCATGCCGCTGTCAGAACCCCAGCCGAAGTAGGGCAGGATGGCGTCGTTGTAGGTGTAGGCATCATCCGAAACGGTTACGTAGGTGCGGTAGGTATGCCACGCGCCGTCGGCAGTCGGCGAGACGCTTTCGACAGCGGACACATCCACGTTCAGATTGCCGCTTTCGCTGTACTTTCGGAAGTAGGTTTTGATGCCGCCGCAAGAGCCGCTTTCCACTTTGGCGTTAAAGGAAAATTCCCAAACCTCGCCCGGTTGGGGCGTGGAGGTAAGCATACCCCTGCCGCCGTAGGCAATCCACTGCGCCGCGGCAGTTTTGGTCCAGCGGCGGACGGGAGCGCCGGGCATCGGCGAGGACGTGTCGGTCGCGACGGCGTTGGTTGCGTCCGCGGCGACGTTGGTGTTGGCGGCGGCCATGTTTTTCAGATCGCTCGGCAGGAACACCGTTTCCGTTTCGTCGGTGAAGCTCCAGCCGTTCAGGATCAGCTCACCCTCGCCTGCCGCGTCCGTCCAGGACATCGTCGGATACGCCCACGTCTGGGTCGAGGAATAGAGTCCGTCGGGGGCGGTCAGCAAAAACACCGCATAATGCCACTTGCCGTCGGCGACGATGGCTTTTTGCGCCGACTCCGTCTGAGTTGCGCCGCTGACGATTTGGGCTTTGAGGTTGCCGCTTGTGCCTTCAACAGCTTTGTACCACACCGACAGTTCATAGCGATCCCCCGCCATCAGCGAGCGCAGACGGAAGGGCGCGTTTTCGCCGTCGGTGGTGTTGTTCGCCTTGTCGGTGAGGTCGGTGGTGCGGGTGAGCTTGACCGCTTTGCCGTGCATGACGGGGCGATCCTCTCCCTCATACTTCGTCGCTTCGAAGCCTTCCGTCGAGGCAAAGCCGTAGGTGTCGGCGTTTGCCTGCAACGCCGACAGCGCATAATAATTCGTCTTTTTGTTGTAGCTGTAGTCGTACTGCACCGCCGATTCGGTCGGGGTCACGACACGCGTTACGAGATCGTCTTTATTATACGCGTATTTGGTTTCGTCGTCAAGTCCGAAGCCCGATTCCTTTACCGACACGAGTGCATTGCCTGCGTCGTATTCGTAGGTCAAGGTGTAGCCGTCGGAAGACGCGATCTTCGAGAGGCGTTTGGAGAGGTCGTATTGATAAGAAATTGTGACGCCGCTTTGCGTGTCGGTCTGGGACGTCAGACAGCCTTCCCTATCGTAGGTGTAGGTGAAGCGATCCTGCACGTCGCCTTCGTAGCGCACGCCGACCACGCGGTCGAGTTCATCGTAGGTGTAGGACTTCGTGTCGCCGTTGCCGTAGGTCATGGTTTGCACCTGATCGCGGTAGACGATGCCCGCGTTCGCCACATAGGTGTTGGTGGAGAGCACGGTTTTTTCGTCGTCCGTGCCGACCGCGACAGAGAGCAGACGACCGCATTTTTGGTAGGTAAAATAGTAGTTGACGCCGTTGTTTTCGATCTTGGTGAGCTGATCGAACGCGTCGTAGGTGTAATTCACGGTGGAGAGCACGGCGCCGTCCGCGTTTGCCGCCGAAACGGACGTGGTGCGGCCGCGGTCGTCGTAGGTGTACGACGTGACGATGCCTGTCGCGTCGGTGGCGGTCGCTACAGAGCCGTCGGGGTTGTAGGTGTAGGTGACGGCGTTGCCGCGCACGTCGATGGTGGTTTGAGACACGGGGCTGTGGGTCGTGTCGTCATAGACGGTGTCGACCGTGGCTGTGTTTTGTGCCGTGCCAAGGACGGTTTGTGCCGACGTGACCAAACCGACGTTCCGCGAGGCGGTATCCTCTTCGTATTGATAGGCGTAGGTCACGCCCTCGGCGGAGGTGCCGCTTTCGACGTCGTGCGCGTCGTTGTAGGTGTAGGCATATTCCGCGCCGCCCGGCGACACCGACGAGAGCAATTCATCGGAAGCACTATACTCAAAGGTGGACTGCTGTTGGTCGTAAGCGGTGGTGGACAACACGTTGCCGTCATCGTCGTAGGTGAAGCTTTGTCCGAAATAGTCGCGATAAAGGAACGCACCGTCGAAATAGGCGCAGTTGGCATTCTTCACATATTCCAGCACGACTTCGGCTTTGGCGAACGCTTGCTTGGCGACGATGACGTCGCCGACAAACTGCCAGTCCTCGCAAGCGCGGTTGGCAGGCGTGGTTTGCGTTTGCAATACGTTGCCGCTTGCGTCATAGAGCTTCACGGTCAAGCCGAAGCGGCGGGTGTCGTCTTCTTCGTTATCCACAATCATATCGGGGAGCGAATTCGCTTTCATCCATGCACCGTAGGACAGCGTCGTGCCTTTCACACCCGCTCGAATCGGCACCTGCTGCGACAGACGCGTGTTTACCGTCACAAGGGTGGACGACGTGTTGCTGAGATGCACGGGATAGGTCGTGTAGACATGCGCACTCAAGTCCAGCGATGCAGGTGCTGTGTTGGTCGTTACCACGCCCGCGATGCCGTTGGTCGACAGCGTCCAATGATCGGGGCGAGCGTTGTTTCCTGTGGGGTAGCGAACGAAATCGCCGTTTTGCAACAGGTTGTAACGGTTGGCTGTTTCGCCGAGTTCCAGTTGGACCGCATCCGCATATGCGGTGCCCTCGCCGTCCGCCTTAATCGCGACGCGCACAGTGTTCGCAGAAGCCACCGAGAAAGTCGCCTGCAGGCGTTGCCACTCGTTGTCCGAGACAGTCGCCGACGCCGAAGCCAGTACCGTGGCGCCGTCGTTTTGGTCAACGAGAAGCGTCATATCGGGACCGCTCGTTTTCACATACGCCGACACGGTGTAGGTCTGGTTGGACGGTACCGTTACGGTTTGATAGGCGGTTTTGACAGCCGAAGCTTCGTTCGTGAACACCAGGCTCTTGCCGTTTTCGAAACTCTCGGTATCGATTGTTACGACATCGCCGCTCCAATCGTCGGTTTCCTCGAACCCATGATCAAGTATGCGGTTGGCGACGGCAAAATGCGTTTGCGATGCCGCTTCCAGCTTGTTGGGACCATAGGTAGAGTTGCCGTTTTCGTTTTGCGCATTGGGAGCATGATAACGGTAATACTGCGCCTGTCCTTCGCTGTTATAGATGCAGCGGGTGTTGCCGTAGTTGTTGAATTGATAGGTTACGGTGCGACCGCTTTCGTCTGTCACAACGGTTTCGTGCGTACCGTAGGTGATATCCACTTTGCCGCGAGGACGCACCACATTGTCCGAACCGATCACAGCGGTCTTCAGGCTTTCGGCGCGTGCGCCTGTACCGTCGCCTTTGTAAGCGACGGTAAGTTTGTCGCCCGTATCCGAAATGGCAGTAGATAATACACTACTGTCGTAGGTGTACTCGCTGCATTCATAGGTGCTGAGATTGACAAGTTCGCCGTCGACCGTACCGACCTGATAGCCGTCAATACGCACCAAGTTTCTATCCGTATCATAGTTGTAGACCGTTTTTCGATTATCCGGAGAAAGGATATACTCCAACATGCCGTTGGAATATTTAAATCGATATATTCTGCCAAGCCCGTCGGTGATGGTGGTGATGGATCCGACACTATCGCGTGCAATAATAATTTCATCACCATACCCGTTTTTAAGGCTGACCAAACGACCGTTTGCATCAAAATGCCACTCATTGTCGTCTTTGTCTGTTATTTTGTTTTTATCGGCATTGAGTTTTAATTCCAATCCCGATCCGTCTTCGTATTCGTCTGCCGCTTGCGTAACATCAAAATAGTGAACGGTTGCATCCGCATCGGTATAAGCATAATACGTAAAATTGTTAAGTTCCACTTTACGCAAGGTTTGAGCATAGTTGAGTGTCCAACCTTTACCACAAACTGTTGTTTGATCACTATTGCAAACATTATACACATGGCTGATTGATACGGGCATAGAACCGCCTTCAAGGCCAAGATCGTCATGAACAAATGTAGTATTACCCGTACTCAATTGTACATACGCATCGCCTGCAGTGCCTGCTGATGCAGAGCTGTAGGAATAGGCATCTTCCAACCCTGCTTTACTGCGGTATTGCACATACAGTTGCGGATGAACGATCTGCGAGCCCGTCACCCATGTACCCAGATCGGAGAAGTATTCCGCCGCAAAGGCGTGATTACCTTCGTTGTTGAGTTTGAGCAGAACTCCGTTGTTGGCTAACCCGTCGTTATACCACGCACCGCCGATTTCGGAAATATTCAATCGTGTGCGAGTCGGGGTATAGGTACTGCCGCTGAGTTCAGGCGCGTGTTCGGAAGTAAGCGGAATCGCTTCCATAATGCTTGTGTCATAAGCGGGACAGGTATTCCACGTAACATTGCTTTCATTCCAAGATTCTGTGATCGCGTGCGTTTCCAATACCATGGATCCGCTCAAATAGTTTGCGCTCCACGCACGCCACTCATCGGCACTGACTATACCGGTGGAAGCCAGCGACGAGTACAGATTCATGCACGTCGCTACCACGTAATCCGAAGCTTTGATGGACGGTAGCTCAAACTTAAACAAACCGTAACAGGCGTTGTTTGCGGTGTTGTTTCCGACCCACACGAAGGTTTCGTTGCCCACTTTGAAATTCGGTTGGCTTTCCTTAACGAAAGCACTATCGATAGAACCCGACTTCTGACTGCTCGTTACCGTCGGGTCAATGGTTACGGGAAATACGCGTTGTGACGAACGAATCCACGTTTCATCGGGTGTAAGCGTATATACATATCCTTTGCTGTGCGGTGTAAGAGATACACTGACCGCCTCGCTGTATTCACCCGCCGCGTCATACATGAACGGTGCAGGTATCGTAAACACCGCGTTGTTATCGGCATCGGACAACGCCACGCTGCCATCCTCTTGCAAAGAGGCGGTGACATTTTTACAGCGTAGCACAAACGATACGTCACCAACCGCATCAACGCTCTGCATAATAATATTTTCCTTGAGCATATTGCCTGCTACAATGTATTCGATATCAATGTCAGGCAAAACATCTTTGAAGGTGCCCGTTTGTACAGGAGTTTGAAGCGCAAATACTTCATCCGCAGCAGGCGGGGCATTTTCGATAATCAGATTTTTCTTCTGCGCATTTTGAAGCTCAAAGATCACCTGCGCATTCACACGGGTGTCCTCCACCTTCATCAATCGGCCGTTGCCTTTGCCGTTCACAAAAGAGAATCGGATATTTTGCGAAGCAGTCTGCTCCACACTATCCCCTTCTTCGTCAGTGACAGAACGCAGAGTGTTATCAATATCCACCCACTCTCCATCGACCTGTTCATGGACAGCCACAGGATACGACACAGCAATCATCGATCCGTCCGTCATCATAAAATGCTTGGTATCGGCTTCGCGCAGTTCGTCCACCTCGCCGATAATATCTGCTGCAGTAAGATCTTCAATGTTCAGTGATCCGTCTTGCTCGGTCGTGTCGATCACTTCAATGTTTGTTTCGCCTTCATTGGCAAAAACCGTCACGGGAACAGCACAGATCAGCAACGCAACCGCACATATACATGCAATCCATCGATTTATAAGTTTCATTCACTCTCATCTCTCTTTCTCTGTTGCTTCATGTCTAACGCCGATGTGTCGATGGCGCGGAGGCGCTCTCACCCCGGAAAATGCGGCAACCATGTTGTAAAGATACATAAAAAGACCTCCTCTCCAAAAACGAACGTTTGTTCTTTATCCTGGAGAAAAAATCGCTCCTCTCCGCCGGCTCAGCAGCAAAAGGAACGTTTGTTCGTTTTTTAAGATAGCATTTTCTTTCTTCATTGTCAATGCTTTTTTGCAGAAGTTGCCGAAGGTGTCGCTGTTTTTAGACACCTGCATCCATATGCCAGAAATACTTTGTCGCAGGGTATTCACAGCCATCACCCCTTTGCTTTGCGGTAAGCGCCCCCTCGTTGGCGGTACGCGATACTCAAGATGCCGTTTCGGACTAACACTCCGGACATTTGGATCAGTTCCGCTTACCTCCCGCAACGATAAAGGAAATAAAGACGTGTATATGGTCGCCCTGCATGACGACGGCAAGCTGATCACGAAGCAAGCAAAGAAGCACCCGCCAAAAGAAGGCGGTATTGAATGTAGCGGAACGCCTTTACCCTATACGTACACTGTCTACCGGGATCTAACTATCAAGTCAAACATATTCTTACAGCATAAGCGAGCCAAGATCTATTCATGATCTTGACTCGCTTTTTGCTGCAAATTGTTTTTCTTCGTCGGATAACGCCTTCCTAATTCTCCTATAATGTATATAGAGCCATATATCAATAGCCGAAAGCAGCAAATTTCATCGGAACAATAAGCACTTAAAGCTGCAAAGCAAAAAAATAATTTCTCTTCGCGAGCTTGCGGTGACCTAAAAATCTTATAATGTAGATGACCATGTATTGTTCAGGCACTACAAGCGGCGTAATATCAACAAGGAGGACGTTTTATGAAAAGCAACCGCAAAACCGAAACCATCTGTCATTCCCGCCTGATCAAGGAGCGGGGCTGGAGTAATCGGCTGATCACACTGTTCCTGCCCCAGCCAACATCAGCGACAAATCCGTGGTATAAATGTGCCGCGCCAATGAAGCTGTACCGTATGAGTGATGTACTGGCCGCCGAGGCAAGTTCTGAATTCCAGATCGAGCACGCCAAGATGATGAACCGTCGGTCCGCCGCACAAAAAGTGGCCGAAGACAAAACGAACGAACTCCAAGAGCACATGCTGGCTTTAGCTGCGAGCATCGTCATCGAAGTAATCGACGATGACGAACTGATCGATCGAACACTCACAGCAAAAGAGGCGTATTTCTCATTGCGCGGCGACTATCCATTGTTATGCGAGACACTGGTCGAATCTGCGACACTACATCGATGGGTGGTCAATTACATCCGCCACAACCTCACCCCATATGACGGTGGATTAAAAGACTTACCAGGCAGAATCGGACGCTACAAGGTTTATCCGCTTTATAAAGTAGCCATCTTGCAAAAAATCGCCGAAGCATACCCTAAATACGCCGAAGAATGCGCAAGGCAATCAAACAAATACCGTGTTTGATTGCCTTGCGCATGATCATTCGTATTAATCATCCGGCTACAGGAAACAATTGGTACTCCTTGTAGCCGGGTGATCCACACCGTCTACTAATAAAGGAGAATAAATGATGGAAGAAATCGTAAAAAAAGCGAAAGAGTACATTAAATGCAGTCCTAAATTCCCAAAACCACATGAAGTTGCGTCTGCAATTGGCTATTCATATGACTACTTATCTCATTGCTTCCTCAAAAAGAAAGCACGAATATGCAAACGTATATCGATCAAAAGAAAAAAGAATACGCAAAGGAACAACTGGCAAATACATCGATTCAAATCAGTATAATTGCCATAGACATGGGTTTTAGAATCTATTCACTCAACACTCCACGGCAACCTTGATTACGCCGTCGCGTTTGTTTTCGAATAACTCATACGCTTCGGCGATGCGGGAAAGCGGATAGGTGTGCGTGATGAGCGGTTCGGTGTTGAGCTTGCCTTCGGCGATGAGCTGCAAGGTTTCCTCACAGTCACAACCATCGACACCGCCCGTTTTGAAGATCAGATTCTTGCCGTACATATCGGGCAGCGGCAACGTCTGCGGCTGATCGTACAGCGCCACCACCGTGACGATCGCATTCGGACGCGCACATTCCCACGCGAGGCGGAACGTGGAATCCGCGCCTGCCACTTCCAGCACCACATCCGCGCCGCCGTGATCGCTGTTTGTAAGCACAAAATTGCGGCACTTCTCGGGCGTGGCGGTCAGCACATCGGGGTAGTGTTCATTCACAAAGCGAATGCGGTTCTCATCCGTTTCGCACACGATGATGCGCTTCGGCTTTTTGAGCATCACGCACAGAAGCGTGCAGATACCGGTCGGTCCCGCACCGATAATCAGCACCGTGTCATCTTCGGTAATCTCCGAGATCTTCGCCGCCCAGAATCCCGTCGCCAATACATCGCCGACAAGCAATGCCTCGCGGTCGGTAACATTGTCGGGAATCTTGTTGAGCCCTTGATCGGCAAACGGCACACGGACATATTCGGCTTGTCCGCCGTCGATGCGGCAACCAAGCGCCCAACCGCCGTTTTGGTCGGTGCAGTTGTTGACAAAGCCGCGCTTGCAGAAGAAGCATTCGCCGCAGAAGGTTTCAACGTTCACCGTCACCCGATCACCGGGCTTCACGTGCGTCACCGCCGCGCCGACTTCTTCGACAACGCCGACCATTTCGTGACCGACGGTAATGCCGGGAACAGCACGCGGCACACTGCCGTGCTTAATGTGCAGATCGCTCGAGCAGATGCTCGCCAGCGTCACCTTCACGATCGCATCCCGCTCATGCTCAATCACCGGCTTCGCCTTCTCCACCAAACCGAAGTTGCCTTTTGATAGGTAGGTATAGGTTAACATAGCTATCCCTCGTTTGAAATTTGTGTTGGTATCACTCTTTCATCAGCGATTGCAGCATCGCCGACACGCGTTCTTCCAATCCGCTCTCGTCGGTGCGAATACGCACCAGCGGAAAGCGGTATTTCTCCAATATCCGATTTTTCATGGCATCTCGTTCGGCTTGTCGACTGCCCGCCGCATGATACCGTGTACCGTCGATTTCTATCGCCATCAGCGGCGACTTGTCCATTTTATTGAACAGTAAAAAGTCTACATGTGTCAGCGGGTTCATCGCATATACGCGCTCATCGTCTGTCAACAAGGATTCATCTTTAATGAGCGTTGCCAGCGAAACATGTGCCGCACAATCGATGGATGAGAACACGGGTTGCGCCAATATGTTCTCAATCACGGCAAACGCCAGATTTTCGGAATCGAACTCCGAAATCCGACGTTGTTTTGCCAAATACAGTTGGCGCTGTTGGTGGTATCCTTTATAAAGCAAATCAAACACCGAGAAAATCGTGCTGTCCACAACTTCCAAGTTGTTATACTCTATATACTTTGCCAAATCCCCGTAATTCGTCTGTCCGTTCTTCTCGCTGCTCGAAACAATAACGGACAGCGAGCGGATGGCTCGGGATACCGCCACATTCAGCATGTTGGGATCATCCACGAAGTCCCCTATTTCATTATCCACCGACGTCAGCACGATGGCGTCCTTTTCTCTCCCCTGAAATTTATGAACCGTCGCCACCTCAAAGTTTGCGCCGAGCCGTCGTGTGATCGCGGCGACTTGGTCGCGGTACGGGGTGATGATGCCGATGTCACGATAGCCGCACTCCGCCAGTTTCGGGAGAATTTCCTTCTCAATCACGTCGATTTGTCGCTGATTGATATGCCCGCGCGCATGGTTGCCTGCCGCGGTGCGATACAACGACAACACATGGCTTTCATCGTTATCCTGCGTCATCACAATCAGCTGATTGTTATAAAATTTCTGGTTGAAAAAGTTAGCGATTTTCGGATGACAGCGATAATGCTCCCGCAACAACACCGAAGGCACACCGCTCCATATTTCCGCCGCCGATGCCAGCATGCTGTGAGTGGTGAAGCGATACCGCTCGTCAAAATGATGCCGAGCCCAAATTTCATCCGCCTTGCGGATGTCTTCCGCCGTCAGCACATTCGGCAATTGTTGTCGGTCGCCGACAATGACGATATTTTTGGCACACGAAAACGCCAGCACTCCCGTCGCCAGATCGACCTGCGACGCTTCGTCTACAATCAGATAATCATACACATGCTCCGTCGAAAGCGTCCCCTTAATTGAATATGTCGTACTCAGGATCACGGGATACTCGGCATTAAACAGAGCCGAACTACCGCGAAAGTCTTTCATTTCGAAACGGTTTCGCGTCGGATTCATGCCATAACGAAGCACCAGTTCCGCTTTAAAAAGCTGCATCGACTTAGTCGATAACGCTTTCATTTTATCGTCAAACCGATAGGCTTTCAGTTTTTCTTCCAGTTCCCGTTTTTCCTGTTCCAGCTCGCTTCGTTTGTTCTGATAAAACAAGTTTTGTATAAAGGGAATGGCATCGGACGGAATGTGCTTAAACAATGTCAGCGCCGATCCGCCGTAGCGACAAGCCAGCAACAGCTTCTTCAAAAAGGGAATCTTTTGATCGGAATAATACTCATATTCCAGCCATAACGACAGCAACTTTGCGGACGAAAGCTTTGCCAAACGTGCAGCGCGGATGTCTGCGTGTTGTTTGGCGGAATAATACTCCTCAAAATAAAACTGCTCGGGTGTTAAGGATAACAGTTCGCAATCAATCTGAGCGATGCGATTGCGATGTTCCAGCATAGCCGACAGTTCCTCGGATAATTGCCGCACTTCTTGTCCTAACGCTTCCACCTGCTGTCTGGGAATAAACCACGACCGCATATCCGGATAACAGCCCGTCTGCGCTTCAATAAATCGTTCTTTGTTTTGCAGACTTCCGAGAAATGCCGTGAGGAACGACAACCCGTGCTTCTCCATTTTTTCGGCAACGTTTAAGGTTGCCGAATTATTATTGGACACAACCGCCACGCTTTTCCCGTTTCGAACGGCATTGGCAATAATGTTTAAAATCGTCTGGGTCTTGCCGGTGCCGGGAGGCCCTTGAATGATGCTGATCTGCGAGGAAAACGCATTTTCCACCGCTCTCTTCTGGCTTTGATTCAACCCAAACGGAAAGATCAGCGGCTCGTTGATCGTTCGGGTTGTCGGCGGCAGACTCGGATTCAGATACCGCGATAAAACCGTACTTTCCTCCACGGCTGTGATGCGTTTGTATTGTTGACTCAAAATATTAATCCCGTTGTCGGCCACCAAACTGATTCTTTCGGCCGTTTCCCGGAAATAGCCGAAGAGTTCATTGTTGTGTGCGCCGGCAAGGCAATTTCCGACGAGCTGAACCTCCGTGCGCTTGCACGACAAATCGCGTCTGCCGTTTCGTACCACACGATAGAATTCGCCGAAATCCAGAATTTGATCAATACTCACGACGATGGATCCGTTGTGCTTAAATACAACGGTTTGCGGATCAATCGCTTGACGCAATTGTAAAACCCGCACATTGTAAGCATTGTATCGATACCTGCGCGGAGAGTTGTTATAGACTACTTCACATTTATTCCCGAAAAAAGTATAGGATACGATGGCATCGGTTTTATCTTCACCGTTTACAATGACCAGCTCTTTTCTCGCATCCATCGTATCCCTCCTTTCGAGCATCTTATTTACCGGTTAAAAACCTCATAAGTTGCACGGTTGCTTTGCTTCGGCCTTGCACGCTCGTAAGCCCGTTTTCTTTTAACTGTTTTAACGGATACACATCCGGTGTGTATCCTTCCAGCAATTTCAACTTCATGTAGCGAGCGTCCGGCTTCTTCGTCATTTCAATATAATAGGCTGCATCCTCATCGGTTCGGTTTCCGTATAAATCCGCAGCTACTACTTCGCACTTATACATAATCGCTTTATAAGTTCCGCCCACATAAATGTATACTGTATCACCCACGGATGTATTGGTTGATTGACTCCATTCAATCACATCCAACTTTGAAAACGCGCCGACAATATCATAATATTTCGGATTGCACGGAATCACCCAAACATCATCCAACCGAGAGGAAGGTTGCCTTCCTTCCGCTTTCGCACGCAGATCATTCAGCCACTCCCCGTTATATTTAAAATAACGCGGTCCGGCAACGCCCCACTTGTTCTCGGTAAGTTCTGTTGCGAGAGCAGACAAGGAGAGTTTTCTTCCGTTATATTCAACCGATTTATCGTCCACCACAATACATTGCTTGCCGGAATTCGGATTGCCTTGATTGACAAAAGTGATGGTAGCACCAATAGGAATATTGCACTTTGAAAAAGTAAACGGTGCTAATCGTTCAATGTGCTGTTCCTCGATGTCCTGTGCCAGATTTTCACTTTCCTTTTCTGTTTCCGACAGATCATATAAGTGAAGTCGATCTCGACGCCCGCCCAGCTCCGCAATGGTTTCAAAAATGGCATACGCCGTCTCAGGAGTCATGGCATAAAATTCACGCACTCGCTTTTTACCATTCACATTATCAATGGAACGAAGCGACGGATTGATTTGATCGATCATTCTATGTAATTTTAAATCATCTAACCGTGCTTCCACTTCATATGTCGCATATATGCGAAATGCAAACGGCGTGCATTCGCTACGATTCAGTTGCTGCAAACGTTTGTTAACATCATCAGCATAACCGATCTTTACATATTGCGGAAACGATGGATTTGTCAAAATATATACATCCTTTATTTTGACTCATTTGTCACAGCTCCCTTGTAGTTCTCTTTCAATCCATGCCATCAGCAAGTTGACGATCTTTTCTTGTTGTACGGCGGTGAGCGGGACGTCTTTCGGGACGTTGTACCACTTGTTGAGGCACCCGCGACAGCAACACGCGCACGCGTGTTGCGCGACGAATACAGGATGTCCGCGCATCGGCGTCTGCTTGCCGTCATTCGGAATCACGGCAGGCGCAAGCCGCATGCGTACAAACTCCGCCGCATGCTCCCGAATCACCGCCATCCCTTTGTCGGCAATATACTGTTTGTCCTTTTCGCTTAACTGAAACCGCGAACGGAAATCGGATTTTTGCAAACGCGCAAGGGTTTGATTGATAGTGGGCATGAATACTCCTTTATGCCGCCGGATAGGCGTTATATACATATTCATAAATCTGCTGTCTGTAGCTTTCAACTGCCGCATCGTCATAACTTTCGGGAAGATCGACCCACAAAATATCACGAATCAGCACGCTGACAATTGAGCGAGTTTCTTCTTTGTCACGCCAGTGGTCAAGTTCGTGGATGCGGGCTTTTACCTTTGCAAGCAAAAGTTGTGCGAGTTTCTTGACTTTTTTGATATCCTCTTTTGAGAGAGACTCTTTTTCTCTCACAAGCAGATCAAACATCGTGAGTTCTTCATCACTTTCGAAGCCCTCGCGCACATACCGCTTTTGCTCTTCGTCCAGCTCACTCACGAGCTTCATCAAGTTTTCAAAGATAATCGCAATTTCATCTTTTTTGTTGTCCTGATTGTAGTCATTGACAATCTCCTGATAACGTTCGTAATAATCAATGCGGAGCGGGTTGTCACGAAGCATTTTCGCCAGTCGTTCTTCCACCAGTTGTTGCAAATCCTTGAGCATCAGATTCTTATTCTTCGCCCGTTCAAACTCTTTGCGCAAACGGTCAAAATCAATCTTGCTGATATCAAACGTTTTGCTGTCTTCCGTGCCCGTCGATTTTGTGACCGACACATACTCACTGACGATTTCATTGATCTGCGCCATCAATGCCGAGTTGTCAGCATGTTTGCGCTTGGTTTGCAACTGATCGTAAATCTCGCTGATCACATTCTTATAGCGATGCGTTTCATCGGATACTTCGCCTTTTTCGATGTACTTAAACATACGGAACAATTCACGCGCCTGAATCTCAAAACGCTTCTTGATCTCCGTCGTCGCACACATAGCGTTGGCACCTGCCTGGATACGAGCGAGCTTCTCAAACCCGTCCGCTTCCAGTACGGAGGATAAATCGAAATCTTGCTCAGCCATATATGTACGGATTGCTTGGATCGTATCCAATATTTTCGCGATCAATTCGGTTTTATCGGGTGCAGGATCACCGCCGCGACCGCCCGATCCGCCTGCCGTATAATCCGCAAGCGCTTCACGGAGGGCTTTCACGACACCGATGTAGTCAACAATCAAGCCATTGCTTTTGCCGTCGCACACGCGGTTGGCACGGGCGATGGTTTGCATCAAAGTATGCGCTTTCAGCGGCTTGTCCAGATAGATCGTCGCAAGCGATTTGACATCAAATCCCGTCAACCACATGGCGCACACAAACACGATGCGGAACGGATGATTGGGATTTTTGAAATCCTTGTCCATCTCCCGCTTTTCCATTTTCTCGCGATGCGGTGTGATGTCAAGACCCCAGTTTTTAAACATCTGAATCTCGTTTTGTTCCTGACTGATGATCACCGCCATTTCGGTTTCTTGCATCCAGTCGATTTTACGCTGAAGCTCTTGTGCCTCCTGTTGTGTGGCGGTTTTCAATTCTTTTTTGAGCGCCACGATTTTCTGCGCCCAATATACCTGCGCCATATTATACATCCGCACACAGGTCACCTTGTTGAGGCATACAAACATCGCTTTGCCCGTTGTCCAGATTTCGGAATAATGCTCCACAAAATCGCGGGCAATCGTATCCAGACGCGGTTCGGATGTGAGAATGTGAATATCTTTCGCGAGCTCCAGTTCGAGCTTCGCTTGTTCATGCACATCCAGGTCTGCCGCTTCTACGGCATTCAACAGCGCATCGTTGATTTCGGGGTTGGTGATTTCGAGCATATCGCTGCGGTTTTCATAATACAGCGGCACTGTTGCGCCGTCATCCACTGCACGCTTGAAGTCATAAATCGACACATAACTACCGAAGGTGCGCTCGGTGATATTGTCATACTTAAAAAGCGGCGTGCCGGTAAAACCGATACGCGAAGCGGTCGGGAGCAAACGGCACATATTATCGGCAAAAATGCCGTTTTGCGAGCGGTGCGCCTCATCGGACAAAATGACAATATCATGAGCGGGTGTGATGGGAGTCACCGCAGGATCGTTGAATTTCTGAATCAGCGTGAAAATGAAACTGGGGTTGCCTTGCAACATCTCAATCAGTTGATGCCCGCTCGACGGCATATATTGCCGCGCCTTGCCCGACAGGCAACCGCACGCTTCGAATGTATCGCTGATCTGCTTGTTGAGTTCCTCGCGGTCGGTCAGGATCACAAAGGTGGGACTGCCCTCAAATTGACGGCGAATCTTTTGGGCGAGAAACACCATCGAGTAACTCTTGCCGCTACCCTGCGTGTGCCAGAACACACCCAGTTTGCCGTCTTTCAGCTTGCGGGCTTTGTAGGATTCTACCGCTTCGTTCACACCGAGATATTGATGGTTGCGTGCAAAGATTTTGGCACACCGTCCGCCCGAATGATCAAAGAGGATGAAGTTTTCGAACAAATCCATAAAATTGCGCTTATCACAAATACCGAGAAGCATGGTTTCCAGATCAACCGCGCCGACTTCATCTTCTTTGAGACGTTTCCATTCATGGAAGAATTCGTATTTCGAACCCATCGTGCCGACCTTGGCTTCCAATCCGTTGGAAAGCATCAGGAACGCATTGAAATGGAACAACTGCGGAATGGTATCCAGATAGTCGGTATAATTGCAGTCGTAGGCATCTTTCACGTCGACACTTTGCTTCTTGAGCTCCACAAAGAGGAGCGGAATCCCGTTGACAAAGCCGACGATATCCGTGCGGCGGCGATAGAGTTCGCCCTTAATCTTCATTTCCTTGACCGCTAAAAAGTGGTTTTTCTCGGGCTGAGCAAAATTGAACACCGCCGCATAGCGTGTTTCAAAAGTACCGTCGTTGTTTTTGATTTGCACGGGGATGCCGTCACGGAGCAAGGAGTATTTTTCTTCGTTGATCTGCATGAGAGTTGCCGAGGCAGTATAGGCGCAAAGGGTCTTGACGGCGGCATCGCAGTACTCTACCGTCATCCAGTCGTTATTGGCAAACAGCGCTTCGCGTAAGTAACGGGTCAGGACGATCTCTTTATAAGACCGTCTGCCGAGTGTGCCGTGTTCGCCCAAGACCTCTTTGTCATAGGCAAACACCACATCCCACCCGAGCTTGTCCCGCAGCACATCACCGGCACTGTTTTGCACCAATATATTCTCGGAAAACTCCCAACTCATAGGGCGACCTCCTAGCAATTATTTGATAAATCGGATAGTTTCAATAAATTTTTTCAACTCATCAACATTTTGTTCTAATAAATCATCGGGCCATGCGACACCTAAGCAACCTTTACATTGTTGTCGATTCAAAAACAGCATAATCCACATGTACGCAATCGCTGAATATAAAGTATTCAATTGTAACACCAAGCGTCTTGACTCATTTGCTCCTACAATATGTACTTCTTTTATAGATAAGAGATTAAACTGTTCTTCAAAAAAGCTTTCGAACGGTGGGGAATTTGTCATCGTTATAGCACCGGGGAACTTTTCAAGCCATTTACAAAACTTTGCCTTGCTTTGATAATGAAACACCATTACTACAATTAGTAACTCCATGCACAAGAAACTATAATCTTTTGGCTCGCTGAACAAAAGCTGATGCGCTAATTGTGCTCGGTGTATTAATTGTTCTTGCTCTCTTATGTCAATGTTCTTGAAAACAGCTTGAGCAAATTCTTCAATGGATTCATGGTATGACACAAGATCTTTATCGAACAGATTTAGATACTCGGTGTATTTTTCTGTAAACCGTTCCGAAACACGGCCTTTGTCCAGTTTTACCTCAAACTGAATAAATTTTTTCAAATACTGATCCGCTTTATTTTCACCAAATATCTGATTAATGCTGGACTGCAATTGCACTTTATCCATAGAGAGGATTGTAATGACATTATTAGAATCTTCGGTTAAATGATGTAGACGTTCCAATACTTTAATAGCATATTCCGGCAAGCATCTGTCGAGTTCATCCACAACAAATACTACTGTTTGCTGCTCCGATATTTCACCGATCAATTCTTGCAAACTGTTCAGCGCTTGTTTGAACGAAAAATACACATCATATTCTTTGCTTTTTTCAAAATCCGCTGCACCGCTATCTACGCCTTCTTTGACAAGATCATAGGCCGCCTTTATATCCACGCCCGTCTTATCTTTAATTGTGCTGTTTGCCATAGATAATAAGGTAGCACCAACGGATTTCAATACTCCAACAATTTTTGCTCTTGTCTCCCCATTGGATATGATTCTTGTTTGTTCGTTGATGATATCGATCATAGCCGCAACAATCGCGAGCAATGGTTCTTCATAATAATCGTATTTCCAGCAATTGTAATGGATGACAAAATACTTATCACACGAATTATCATCCGACTCATATGGACTTAATCGATCTTCGAGCATATCCAAAACAAAGCTTTTCCCGGAACCCCACGTGCCGTTGATTGCAAATGACGTTGAGCGTTTATTCTTTGCGATATGTTCGACCAAATTCACAAGATTGTCCACAAATTCTTCTCTGCTGAGAATATCAATCTTATCCAATGATTTCACCTTCTTTTATCGCAATATAGCGGCTAGTTTGTCGCCAAATTCAGTTCGTCGATAAACTTTATCGTTTGTTTGAAAATTCTTCAGAGATTCCCATGTCATTGAAATTCGCTCTTCATCTTTTTGTTCAACAAAACTTGCATGGTCTTATTAATTTCAACATCCCATCTCCATGGACGTCGAATATCTGCAACAGCTGGATATATACAACGGCTGCTCAACTCAATAAATTTTAATAATTGGACTTCCGTATAATTGTCTCCGGTTGTTTCTATTATAATCAATTCTTCATTAATATGCTCATATATAGATGTTAACTGTTCCTTTAGATGGTCAATAGTTCCGATAAAAGAATAATTATCAATTACTCGCTGCAAGGAATCAATAGTTCGGAGATAACAATCAAATACAATTTTAATGTAGGGAAGCGGTTTTACTTCCGGCATGGAATACAATTCCCATGAATTTGGCCTTGCTTGTAATTCTTGTATTTGTCGATTAGAAAAAGAGGATTTGCTATCGATTTCTGAACATATCCAACAACGAAACGCATCGTGCTCTTCCTCATTCAAAAAAATGTCTTTGTCATATTCGGATTCTGTTAACCAGCACAAGCGATGAAGAAAGCATTCAGATTCAAACATAAATGATTTATAAGCAGCAAATTGTTTTACGAGGTTATTATGGCGATTATGCTCTTCGTGCAGTATTCCACCCACAAAAGAAATTAAAATGGACGTGAAAAAGAACATCCGCAAATCCCACACACCATCTATCCAGGACTGATACTTTTCCAAATGCATTCCAAACGGAATGATTATAAGTTCAAACGCAACAATACAACAAAATATAGGTATATACTTCTTCGCATAAATTGCCATGCGTTTCCCAAATCTCAAAATTCGAATAGCATTAAGCTTTAATGCTAATAAATGCAACCTAATAGCGGCAACAAAAGATGGATTCCCTTCATGCAGTTGAAATTCAAACTTCACCCTTCACACCTCCAATTCGCCGCTCATCAGTTTGGGCAACAGACGATCACGGGCTTCTTTCAGCTTGCTATTAGATTTATTTAATGCTAGTATTTTTGCAATCATAGGAGATACAATAGCCTCAAAATTTTGTATAAGAGTATCACTTGGAATGAGTATTCTAATATTTTCCGTTCTAATAGGGCTCAAATTTTGTTGTGCCGCACCATTTGCTAGATTGTTCATTATATCGAACATATCCTTATTTCTGAAAAGGCAATACGCATAAGCCGGATATTTGGAATCCAGTTTTGCCACACGTTGATTGAGCAAATATTTGTCGCCATTAACTAAACAAACGCGTCCTACGTTACCTGTCAAAGAAAGTAATATGTCACCAGTATTCAAAACGCAGTGACTTGGCATCTTAGAAGGGGTTTCGGCGATGGTATTAACATTTTCTCCATCAAAACTACCATCTTGTACATTTTTTATAGTAACGATTTTATATTCACCATTATCAACAAAGTCGCCACTTTTGAACGCATATCCACTTAGCAAAGAGACCACAGATTTTACTGTATCCAATCTCCACCCTTGCGGGACACCATCCACAATAGGCGTGGTTTCATGTCCGGGGAAACGGAGGTCGACAAACCATTCCTTATACAGCCGCTGTGCCGCTTCTTCCAATAACTTAATCTGCTTTTGATTGTTTTCGATAAGGCCATCGTAGGCGGAGAGAATGTTAGCGATTTTTTGCTGTTTTTCCAACGGCGGAAAAATAACTTGCAATTCTTGTAGGTCACTACCTCTAATACCCGCCTGTGCACATTGAGATACAATTGACTTTATTGGAGACAACGATGACATAAAATAGTAGTAATAAAATATCGCTAACGCCCGTGATTTATCGAGCCTAACACGAATCAGATGTGATTCAAAAACGGTTAACGGAGACACTTCCATTACAATGCTGCATTTACCAGCACCCTCAAGAACTAACGATTGTCTGGCAAATAGTAAATCTCCACACTCAATCTTTGCATTTACTTTTTCAGATTCCTTTAACGGTACAAGTTCCATGGGGATATCATAAATCCGATCATTAGAAAAAAGTTCGCCCATGTTTATCATCTTATATCCCGAGCCTCTAACTTTGCTGGGTTTGGTTAATCCATTTCTTGATTCAATTGCATATAAATCGCCAAAACGCACCATTTTCCAACTCATAGTCCCATCTCCTTCATGTTTTTAGAGATGGTTTCCATCAATTCATTAGACTCGGATTGAAGCGTTAGAAGTTCGCTATGTATTTCTGCCATGCGTGCGGCAAAGTCCACTCCATCATCCTCCACGGGCGCAACACCGACATACGCACCGGGTGTGAGGGAATACCCTTTTTCGGCAATGTCCGCCCGCGAGGCGCACTTACACAGACCGAGAATATCTTTGTACTCTCCGTCTCCGAATTTTTCTGTAAGCCATACCGCTTCTTTCAAAATCGAGATTGTGTTTTCTACAATGGCGATTCGATCATTCCATTCGGCTTCCACAGCCTTCTTTTCTCGTTTTGTTGCGGTACCAATAGCAGATTTGGCTTTTTTTCGAATAAGGACCAGTTGAGCTTGTAGCAACTCAAGGTTTTCGTCAAAGCCACGCTCATTCCCGTATCCGTAGGGAATATCCTCGACATATTTGACGCAATTCATATACTCTACCACTTGATCCAGATATTCGTTGAGAAGATCAATGTATTTATCCGTTTCGCCACGATATAGCCATACAATCGCGTTGAGATTTTTCATCTGCCATTCCGACCATTCGTTGAGCGTGCGATCAACGGCAGTGTAATAATTGCGGGCATCGATAAAGAGAACGCGATCTTTGTTGTCTTCACGCTTCGCTTTGTCAAAGAACCACAGAGTGCAAGGCAGGCTTTTAGTGTAGAAGAAGTTGTTGCCGACCGAGAGCATCACATCGACGTCGCCCGTACCGACCAATTTTTCACGGATATCTTTATCCTTGCCCTGGCTGTCAGTTGCCGACGAAGCCATAACGAATCCCGCCCGTCCCGTTTCGTTGAGATAGGCGTGGAAATACGAAATCCACAGATAGTTCGCGTTGCCGATTTCCTTGTTTTTGTTCACGCCCGGCAGACCGAACGGCAACCGTCCGGCGTTTTGCGCCGTTTCGGATTTGACCTTGTCCACATTGAATGGCGGATTCGCCATCACATAGTCACAAGCACCTTCCAGATTATGCGCATCGTGATAGAAGCTGTTCGCTTCGTTGCCCGAAACGATCTTGGCGTTGAGGCCGTGCACCGCCATATTCATGATGCACAGCTTGGCGTTATACTCCACCTTTTCCTGACCGTAAAAGGTCATCGCTGTGTTGGCGCTGGCGCCGTATTGCTCAATAAAATCCGCCGAAGATACAAACATACCGCCCGATCCGCAAGCGGGATCAAGCACGGTGCCGTGAGTAGGTTCGATGATATTGACGATCATACGCACCAGAGACTTGGGTGTGAAGAACACGCCGTCATCCGCGGCAACAGCAGGGGCAAATTTATTGAGAAAATATTCGTAGATGCGGCCAATGATGTCGTCTTTCAGATCATTCAGCGCGCTGTTGTTGAAAATACGGAGCAGTTCACGCAGAAGGTCGTTTTGCAGAATGGTATAATTCTTCGGCAAGATGCCTTTGAGCTGTGTGAATTGTTCCTCAATCAGTTCCATAGCATGGTTGATCGCCCCGCCCATATCGGTGTTATCAGGCAGGTTGAGGAGATAATCATACCGTGCTTCTTCGGGCAAAAAGATGGCGCTTTTGGTTTTGAAATCATCCGCTTCTACGGGCAGAACGCGCCCGTTACGAGAAGGGCGGTTTTTCAAAATTTCCGTTTCTACGAACAGAAAACGGCTGTATGCATACCGCAGAAAAATCAAGCCCAGAACAGGCATACAATATTCCTGCGAGGTCACTTTGGAATCGACACGAAGCAGATCCGCCGCATCCCATAATTCTTTTTCGAGTTTACGAATGTTTATCATAATCTATAAAGCTCCTTGTTATATTTTCGAATTAGTCTTCTTCTACAATCTCCATAATATCATCCACCGTGCAATCGAGGGCTTTGCAAATTTTGGCGAGGACTTCGGTGGTGACGTGGCCGCCTTTGCCCATTTTGGTGACGGAGGTGGCGCTGATGCCTGCTTTGGCGCAGAGATCCTTCTTCTTCATGTCTTTGTCGATTAAGAGCTTCCAGAGCTTTTTATAACTGACTGCCATAATAGTTCTCCTTCCGAATCATAAAAAATGTGCCCTGCCGTTTGGCAGGGCACGATGTGTCTTGTGCGTTCAGCCAAGCGCAACAGCGCTTGACAGCGTTGTATACCATTATACTCCTTTAACCGACAAATTGCAAGAAAAAATACCACATCCGCGTGATTTTTAGATGATTATCGGTTGCCGATCACAACACAAACGTCCCGTTTTCTTTCCCATCGATCGCAAAGTTGAACAAGATGCCTTTGAGGATGGCGGCGAAATAGCCGGTCTTTGCGTATTCGTCGGCGTAGTGCTTTTCGATCCGCTCGAGCGTTTCACGGAGCTGGAGCATGGCGGCGAATACGTGCTTGCAGTTGTAACAGCAAAAGCACGAGCAGGTCAGGTGGCGGATCTCGCCGTTTTCATAGTCGAACTCCACTTCATAGCTGTCGCTGCCTTCGACGACAGCGTAGCCTTTGGTGCCATCAAGGCACAGATAGCGCACCTGATCGTCCTCGTAATACTCACGCCCGCGCTCGGCAATGACGTCGGCGAGGTTCATGCCCTTCAGATCATCGAGGCGGAAGGCGGTGTCGTCGCTGCCGCTGACAAATTCTTCGTCGTCTTTGGCGGGCGCTTTGAACCATGTGACCGCCTGCTGTTTCGGTAATGCCGCCCGATCGAAGGTGACAACATGCGATCCTGCCATACAGAACCGACCGTGGACGGTGGTATCAACCACGGCGATAACGCGCTTATAATCGGACAGTTTGATTTTGAAATTGTAGTTGACTTCGGTAACGCGACCGCGCACGCCTTCGAGTTTACCTTCGACATAGACAAAATCGCCGACGTGCAAATCGAACTGATCGTTATAATACGAAAACGAGCGACCGTCATCGAGGAAATGCACCCGCACCACCGATTGGCGAGGTACGATGGTTTCCATTGTATGCGTCATATGCTTCACGTCCTTTCACGTTCTTCAAAAAGGAGATGCTTCCCCGGCTTTCCGCGCAAATCGTACTCACCATACGGGACATACTCTTCATCACTTAATCGTATTTCTATATCGTATTGCGTGGCGCAAAGATAGAAAAATTCGCTACCGCAAGCCATTTTTACGGCGATCGTTTTTCCGTCGTCCCGATAGCACACAATCTCCTGCGGCTTCGCCATTACCACACGCTGTCCGTAACGGCCTAGCAAAGCTTTATCAAACATAATTGTCTGTAAAAACGGCCTGTTGTTTTCTTTTGCCACTGATCGCACAAGATAGCCGTGTTCTTTATCAAATACAGCAACCGCTTCATGTTCATATCCCGTCACATAATCCGCATAACCCCATCCATTCGGAAAGCAAACATATTCAATATCAATTTCATCCATGGCAACGTATTCTTCTGCCCGGCCAACAGCACACATGCCATGACGATTGTTGTCTTGTGTGTTGCGATTTGAAAAGATGAGACGCTGACCGTTATCAAACGTCAGATACCCTGTGATAGAATCCCAATAGACAATGTCCGTCAGCGTCGCACCAATCAACGACGACATCTTGTCATCAATATTGACAAGATCGTGTTCATGGGCGTAAAGCGGATTAACCACCATATCAAGATAATGAGAGATTACGAGCGGACGGTTATCAAACCACAAAATCAACGCCTCGGGAAAAACATAGACGATACCCTCTTGCTCAATGCAACGGTCATCTTCGCTTTTTACTGCCGAAATATGTGTGAGCTGTGCGCCGACACAGTCCAAAAACGATGAAATGGAACGGTAGTCTTTGCCGTCTTTATAGGCATTGGCGATAGCATAATATGCTTCGAAAATATTGGCTGTATCATAATCTTTATCAGGACCCCAAGCACCCGAGATTCTCCAGCCGATACTTCCAAACACACCACATTCGTCATCATCGTCGTCTTCATACGGCGGATAATCAAGCGGAGCACCGGCATCCATCAATAATTTGGCGACATCCAGAACATACCGATCATAAGACGACCAACTCAGGCTACTTAAAGCAAGACCGCCGTTACGTCCTTCGTTAGCCTTGACATCATACCCATGAGCAAGGAAGCAACGTGTAGCATGCACTAACTTTTGTCCGTTATGAAGTGCATCCACACTTTTAAAGAAGTCAGATAAAATGGTTTCATCCGCACGGTCGTCCCATTGATTGATATCCTCAATTTGAGACAATACGTTATCAAATGCTTCCCAATCAATCGGTTCACGGTTGGCAATTTTGCAAAGCGCCTCAACCGCTTCATCAAAGGTGAATGTCATAACCCTCGCATCCTTTCTGTTTTCTTCCGATTTCATCGTATCACGCGAATATGTTGTATGCAACCGATATTTCCGGAAACGCCATGAGGTGTCGAAAATCCTCGACACCTCATCGTAAAACAGCGGGTATTTGGTTTTTCGATGGCTTGTTTCGTCCTCGCAAAAGTATTCGACGCGTTCGAATAGCGGTTGCAATCAGGCGGGGCGCTGTGCTATACTGAATATACTTGAACCGCGAGAGGTGGTCGTTTATGAAAAAAGCTGTAAAATCCTTGTTCTCCATCATGTTATCGGTGTGTCTGATGACGACGATGTTGCTGTCTGTGTTCCCGCTGTCATCCATAGCGGAGCCGACCGATGCGCCGATGCTTTACGCATCCGCGTTTGAAGACAAAACCAGTTTTCTGACGCTGGATCAATACACGGGACTGGGCTTCACGCTCGGGTCGGCGGCGGCCGCCGACCGCAATCCCGATGCACATCCGCTGGCAGGCTCCGACATGACGCTGGAGGAGGTCAAATACGGTTGGACCAATCCGCAGGTGCTGGCAGTCATGCTGTCGTCACCGTATTGGGATGAGCTCAACTACGGCGCGGATATGAACGCCGCAGGCAGTACGTCGTTCTCGGTTTCCACGGGTGTGCAAACCGATGAAAGCACCGCTGTCGATCTGGCGCTCGGATTATCCATCAGCGCGTCGGCATCGGCAGAGGTGTTCGGCAACGGCGGCGAAATCGGTGCCGAGCTGAAAGCGGCTCTTTCGCAGGCAATCGAGGTGCAATCGTCCAAAGCGACCGAAAGGGAGCTGAAATATCAGGCGGGTGCCGGCGAAGACCATGTGGCACTTGTGGTGTTCCCGATGGCGAGTTATAAATACAGCTATTATAACAGCGACGGCGAAAAAGAATATCTGTGTACCAATATGCACTTAGAGCCGGTCGACACCGTCACGACGCTTGAAAACTACAACCGCGTCCTGCTCGAATACAACGCGACACAGACGAGCGATGACAAAAAGCTGCCGATGATCGATATGTCCTATATCCGTGCGCAGTACACGGCGGGCGATCCGTCCACGAGCTTTTCGAGCGCGTCGGATATTCCCGGATGCTTGCTGTTTGAAAACGGCAAACTGATTGCCGCGGATCAGAGCATCGCCCCCGAACAAAACCGTCTGGTCGGCGATGTGTATGTATCGCCGCAGGCGTACAGCGTCACCGTCGGCAACGCCGACAGCGGCGCGGAATCCTCGCTGACAGTATCGTCGGCAAGCGGACATAGCCACAGCCTCGGTTGCTCGCTGGACGGCAGTGTTTACGGCGAGCTTTCGGAGGGCGTTGACGTCGGCGTGGCAGAGGTGTCCGCGTCCCAGCGGTTGACGGTTTCGGGGTCGATCGGTGCCGCCTTTGCCCGTGCGACGCTGAACACCGACTCGATGTCCTATTCAATGGGATTCATTGATCTTCCCGCCACCGCACAGACGGGTGTCACGGGTGCCGGCATCCCCAAAAGCGATTACGCGTTTAACGCGAAGCTGGCGGTGTGGTTGCCGCGCGAAGTCGGAAGCAAGGTGCCGTGCGCACCCGCGATCATCGGATCGATCGTGGAATTCACCGATCCCGACGCGATGCCGCTGTATCTCCCCGACGATCTTCACGTATCGCAGGTGACAGCATCTTCGGTGACGCTTTCGTGGCACAATCCCGACTTTACAGAGGCACCGTTCAACAAGCGCAAGCCGTCGTTCTATGACATTGTCGCGGTCACGTCTGGAAGCGGCACACCTACCTATACCACCGTCGGCACGGTGTCGGCGGACGAAGAATCCTACACGGTGACGGGACTGCTGCCCGCCACGACCTATACCTATCTGTTGCGTGCAGGCGACGACAGCGGACGGCACAGTGCGTTCGGTCCGTCGGTCACCGTCGACACCAACAGTGCCGACGCCCCGATCATCACGGGACAACCCGTCGATACCGTGTTCGCTGTCGGCGATCAGCCGACCTTCTCGGTGGATGTACAAAAAACCAACGACAGCTACGCGCTGTCCTACAACTGGTATATGCTGGAGCGCACCCGCTACGGCAGCAGCTGGCGGTTTGTGCGTCAAACGCAGGACAACACCTTTAACGCCGCATATTTCGACGCCAACGGCGTCATCACCCCCTCCAACCGCTTTGATCTCGACGAAACGATCTACCGCTGTGTGGTGGTGGAAAATCGCGGCGGCACGACCGTGTCCGTGACGTCGGATGCAGCGACGCTGTCGGTGGTGACCGCGTTCCGCATCAAGACGTATGACGAACTGCGGGATGTGGCGCTGAAAATCCGCCAAGGTTCCGACACAGCGGCGGCGGGAGAATACTTTCTGGAGGCGGACATCACCTGCCCGACGGATGAAATGTGGAGCGTGCCGATCGGCACAGCGGCGGCGCCGTTTTGCGGCACCTTTGACGGACAAGGTCACACCATCCGCGGACTGACATGGAATGTGTCGGGGCAAAAAGACTACGGACTGTTTGGGTATATCCGCTCGGCTACCGTGAAAAATCTGCATCTGAAGGATGTCAACAGCTATATTCACGGAGGTTATGCGGGTGCGATCAGCGGCTATGCCGTCGATTCCGTGATTGCCGACTGTACGGTCAGCGGCAGCGTCACGGGTGCAAGCGGCATGGGCGGCGGTGGCGGACTGGCCGGTATATGCGCACAAAGCGGAGGAAACACCGTGATCGAGCGGTGTGTCAACCACGCGACGGTCAGCGGACAGATCACCTATATCGGCGGCATTGTGGCGATTCAGCACAGCGGCACCGTGATCAATTGTGCCAACCACGGCGCATTGAAGGTATCCTGCCCCGTAGATGAGGATTATACGACAATGCTCGCGTATGCGGGCGGCATTGTCGGCTACGCAAAAGGCAAGGTACAAAACTGCTTCAACACCTATACCCTCTCGTACAGCAAGGTCGACCCCGAACACAACAACCTCTCCAACCAAAACGAAGCGACCAACTCGTACTATGTGAACAACATTGATAACTCCGTTGGCGGCCGCGTGAAAGACCGCTTTATGAGCGGCGAGATCGCGTTCCTTCTCAACGGCGGCGTCGAAGACGGCACGCAAAGCTGGTTCCAGAATCTCGATAACGGCATGGCGGCGGACGAGTATCCGACACTTGTCGACAACGGCGAGAACACGGTGTATGCCCTTTCCGAAGGCGACAACACCTATTCAAACTTCCCCCCGACCGTCAGCACCGCATCTCTTCACTACACGCATCTGCGCTCGTACAACCTGGCGGATGATCACAGCGCGACGATTACGGTGGGCAATGCCCGCGTGGACAACCGCAACAAGGTCATCACCTTGTATGTACTCAAAAACGCCAAGCGCGTGGGTCTGCTCAAGCATCTCGGCACAAACGGCACGCTCGGTACGCTGACGTTGCAGGGCAACTATCCCACGCTCAAGAAAACCATCAAGCAGTTGTTGCTTGACGGCGACAGCGAGCCTGCGGTGTACACCGACAGCAACGGCTGTATCTTCCTCCGTTTGCCCGAAGACGGCAGTACACTTGCCGACTTGACCGTTCTTTTCACAGCGGCAAACAAGCGCTCGACATCCTATACGTTGCGCGTGGAATACGTGGACGAAGAGGAACTGAACGCGCTCTGTATCACGGCGCTGGATCCGCTGCATGAATCGGATCCTGATTATGCCGTCGGTCAGCAAACGGACACAACGCCCACCACGACGACCACGACCACAAGCAAAACGCCCAAGCCCTCCGCGTCCCCCGGGACCGGCGATTCGGCACCGGTGTTTGCATGGATCCTCGCCCTGTGCGCGGCACTTGGCGTCATAACGGTTTACAGCAAAAGACAACAAATCAGCGAATAACACTTCAAGACCATCCTCGCAGTCGGCATTCCTGCCGACCGCGAGGGTGGTCTTTTTTTATCTACAGATCAACATGACGGTTGCGTACGGAATGGATGCGTACCGACCACGTTGGCGTATCCCGGATGCGCTTTTCCGATCGATTCATCATTAAGCATAGACAACCAATACATGGACTTGTCTAAACCCCCGCTCCTCTGCCCACACTCTTTTTGCAAAGGGGTGTGGTGCTTTGGGAATGGAGAGTAACGGTGTAAAACAAGTGGTGCCGAGCGAGCGTATGGTGCGGTTTTTGGAAGAGAATGACCCCTATCATTTTCAGGTGGACGGCACGGCGGTGACCGTATCGTTTGGTGGGGAAACACCATTTCAGGATGCGCTGGTGAAGGCGCTGAACGCCAGCTGACAACAATTTCCACTTGGCGAAAGGCGGTGGCTATGCTATGATAAATGCGAAGGATTTGTGTGCCGCCGTTTACGGAGGTACACTATGAAAAGTAAATACACCGACCTTCTGCCGAGTGAGCCCGTGGAAATCAAGTGGCGAGTGGGCGCTTATATTCGCCTTTCGAAAGAAGACGGCGATAAGGCAGAATCGGATTCCGTCGCCAGTCAGCGTGAAATCATCAAAGCGTTTGTCAAAGATCATCCCGACATGGAAATCGTCGATTTCTATATTGACGACGGGTTTTCGGGCACAAACTTCGTGCGCGCATCGTTTGAGCGCATGATCGAAGATATACGGCGTGGGATCATTAACTGCGTCATCGTCAAGGACTTATCCCGCTTCGGCAGAAATGCGTCGTTAGCGGGACAATATATCGATGACTTCTTCCCGCGACACGGCGTGCGATTTATCGCCATCAACAACAATCACGACAGCATGTCGCAAAACGGCAATGCGATGACCAACTGCATCATGCTCGGCGTAACGAACGTGATCAACGAGAGCATCTCCGCGACCACTTCGGTGAATATTCGCGGAACGCTTAATCTGAATCGTCAGCAGGGGCTGTTTATCGGATCGCATGCTTCATATGGGTATGCGAAAGATCCTTCGGATCATCATCACTTGATCATTGACGAGGGGGCGGCGCCGATCGTGCGGCGCATCTTTGAAGAATACCTCAGCGGCAAAGCGATCATCGCCATTGCAAAAGGTCTCAACGACAACGGTATTCCTTGCCCATCTGTGTACAAAACGCTCAAAGGGCAGAAATATCGTCAGCCGAGCAATCAGGGCGGCAAAGCGCTATGGAGCGACCGTTCCATTCGTCGCATCTTGGAAAATCAAATCTATTGCGGGGATATGGTACAGGGAAAACGCGAGAAAATCAGCTACAAAATTAAGCAGATTCGGGATGTGGCAAAAGAGGATTGGATCATCGTGGAAAATACACACGAGCCGATCATCTCGCGCGAGGATTTTGCGAAAGCGCAGGCTCTCTTAAACAGCGGCATTCGTCGCTCGCCGAAGACCAAGCAAGTGGATTTGTTTGCAGGGCTCGTTCGCTGTGCCGATTGCGGACGCAGCATGAACAAGAAAACGAACACCCACAGCTACGGCACGTATCAGTATTACCGCTGCTCGACGCGGCGAAAGATGAGCACGACCGCCTGCACCAACCACACCATCCGCATCGACAAGTTGAAAGCGGCGGTGCTGAAAACCATCCAAAACCTGATTGCCGTGGCAATCGAGTTTGATGAGGTGCTGGCAAGCCTGAGGCAGAATGATCAGCGAAAAACGAAGTCGTCGCATCTGGAGTCGGCACTTCACACTAGGCAGCAAGCACGCGAGAAAACGATGCGCTTGATGACAGAGCTTTATCCCGACTGGAAGAACGGCGACATCACCAAAGAGGAATACACCCGCCTGAAAGCGGAGCTCGCCGCACGGCTCGAAGAACACGACAAGCACATTGCCTCGCTCGAAAAATCCATCGCCGATTTTTCGGACGGCTTCTCGGAGGAGAATGATTTTGTCGCGCACTTTAAGCAATACGGCAACATCGACCGCCTCACCCGCCCGCTCCTGACGGAACTTGTGGAGGGAATCTATGTCCACGAAGGCGGCGATATTGACATCGTGTTCAAATTCAAAGACGCTTACAAGGAAGCACTCGACTATATCGAACTCAACAAGGATATTCTCCATCCGAAGAAAACCGCATAAAGACAGCACAGCCGTGGGATTGCTCCCACGGCTGTATTTTTTGCGCTAGCAAATCTAAAAAAGTATCATTATTTGCAACCACTCGGCCTTATTGGGGAGTAGTATAGATGAAAGGGGTGACGGCGATGAATACATAATCAACGCACGATTGAAAGTGGATATTGCGAAAGGAGAAAAGTGATGAAAAGACTACTGGCATTCGTTCTGGTATTCAGCCTCGTTTTTAGCATATCGTGTGTTGCGTTGGTGCCGTATCCGGATTGCGAAGATACCGACGTGCAAAGCGTGGATGATCCAAGCTATGAAATATTACTAAAGAAAAGGGATGCCCTTATAGATGAATACATGTCTCTTCCGGAGAATGAAAAAGAAGCATTTTTAATGGAAGAAGCTCTCCCGTCGTTGATGGAGGAAATAAAGAATGTTCCGGAATTGGAAGAAACGCTTACCATCTCTCAGGAAGAAATGGATCAGGTGACAGCATTCTTAAATGCCGTGAACGACGATGCAGATTGTGTTCCGGAATGAATTTGGGAATACGTGCTTAAGCGGATAAGAACGACTGAACATTCTTCTATAAACAAGCAGACCCGCCGTGGGGTGACCTCCCACGGCGGGTTTCGTGTGAATCGGTTATTCCCTATCGGCTTCGTGTGCTTCGCGGTCGCGTGTGCCGCAAGCATTGCGGAACAGGATCACGTCGTCGTCCTCGACATCGAAGGTGTATTCCACCCATGCGTGGTAGCCGTCGCCGAGAACAACCGGCTCATAGCGACGGAAGAGTCCGTCGGCTACGGGGAAATAGCCCTCGCCCGTGCCGCTGTACTCGGTCAGCTCCCATGTGCAATGCTCGGTTTCACCGTCGGGGTTATAGGCGAACATCTTGACAACACCGACGTTCGCTGCATACCAGTATTCCTTTTTGCCCGTGCGGTAATTTTCATCGGGCGTGACATTGATCACGACATGGCGGCAATTTTCAAACGTGCCTGCCTTGACGGTAACCGTCTCATCGGGGAGAACATCCAGCACAGTATCGTACTTTCGTCCCCACGACTTATAATTCCGATGCTTCTTTTCCCAGTGATAGCCGGGCACCCAATCCTCCGACCAGATGCCTTCGGCAAAATCGCTGAACATATCGTAGAGGAAGTTGTAAAACACCTTCCAACCGTCAAAGCTGAGGCCTTTGATTCGCATTTGTTTCCACTCAAAGCTAAGCTTGCCGCTCAAACTGACATCGTTATCGTCCACGATGATCCTGCCGTTTCGGAACGCGATCTTCTGCGGATCAAAGAAGTTCCAACAGCCGTACTGCGTGTAATCGGGGTTCGCTTTGGGATCACCCTTGATAATGCGTGTCATCACATCCTTGGCAATGACCGTATGCCGCTTTTCACGGGGCGTTTTCGCAAGCGCGGCGGCGTGGTCAAAGAGGTCAAGAACACTGCTGTCCAGTTCACCCGTTCCGTCGGGATGCTCAATGATGTAGTTGCGGCGAGCTTTGAGCATCTGTCCGCTCCATGTATCGTCATACCCCTTGATGTGTATGAAATTGAAGCCCGACAGATTGGCGGTATCACCGTCCGCATAGATCACCTCAAAGCGGTTGATCACATCGTAGATGATGCCGTCGTTGTTCATAATGGCATAATTCCAAAAGTTTCCGACGCTCAGCGGAAACGCACCGTCGCCGTCGGCTTTATAGCTTGCGAGTTCCCACACACATTCGCCGTCCCAACCATGCGAGGTTTGCTTGATCAGACCGACGCCGTCGCAAAAGACGGTTTCCACATAGGTTAAAAAGGATGTCGTGGCATCGGTGATCGTGAACACCTTGCAGTTCTCAAATACACCCGCTTGTGTTGTCACGGTCACGCCGTCCTGCGCGAAGGTCAGCTTTGTCTGCCCGTCGGAGCTGATACGTACATCGCCGCATTTCATGGTAGGATCACCGATCAGGTTGTCGCACAGAGAACAGTTGAACAGCAACCCGTCAGCGAGTCCGGGTCCCCAGCCCATGCTGAATCCCGGCTGTGCCCAGAAATACAACTTGCCGTCAATTGTTTTGAGGACTTCCGCGGTGGCGCTGTACTCAAAATGGCGGTCGTTCGTTACGGTGATCTCCTGACGACGTTCCATCATCGCGATAGCCGCCATAGCGTTGGCATAGTGCATATCAGCAGGTGTCAGAATCGCCAACACCTTGCGGAATGTGAGGAGCGCCTCCTCTTCTTTGTGCTCACGTAGATAACGATACGCCAGCCAAAAATACAAACAGCCAACAGTTTTTGTGAATCCCATCTGCTCAGCATACGGAATCTGCTCGTCACGAATTTTCAGGAGCGCCTCCCCATCGGATAAGCCGTCCCATTCGTTGCTTAGCACACCGATCATCACCTCTTCGTTGCGGCTTTTTTCGGCGGATTCTTTGATGCGGGCGAGCGTAGCCTCGTTTTTCTCGCTGTCAAGCCACCATACACCGCGAAGAAGCACGTCGGCGAGCATATATTGTTTTTCGGTGGATTCATCCAGCGATTCGACCGCCGCCAGCGTTGCACGATAATCGGCTTCGAAGCCTGTGCGGTCGTTTTTCAGTCGCCAGAGCTTGAGTTCTTCCACTTGGCGCATCACGCGACGCACCAACGATTCGTTTTCATTGTAGGTAGTTTCCATAACACCATACTCCTTTCTGAGTTGACGTCTGCCCTCACAAAGGCGCCACTTGACCGTCCCCTCCGGAAGAGACAGTTTTGTGGCAATGTCCTTCACCGAATACCCCTCGAAATAGTGAAGCGTGATCGCTTCGCGGATCTTTTCGCTGAGTGCTTCCACCGCTTCGTGCAGGCGCTCATCCCGCTCCGCTTCGGCCTGTGCACCAAGCGACAAGCGACCGAGCAATTCGTCTTCACCGCTGTCCGTCAGATCCACATTCTCGAGAAGATGCAGACTGATGTCGGGCACCGCCGCGCAGTAATGTGCGTGAAGGCGGCGAGCGTGATTCTTCGCGATGGAGCAGACCCACGAACGGAATTTGTCATGCTCGCGCAGGGCATCGAGATGCATCCACGCCGATACGAACGCATCCTGCGACGCATCCTTGGCGGAATACTCGTTGCCCGTCACTTTCATGGCGGTGCCTTTGACGGCACGCTCATGGCGAACGACCAATTCTTCGTACGCCTTGCTGTTGCCGCAAAGCGTCAGCTTGACAAGATCGCTGTCGGTTTTGACACTGTAATCGTTCATGGGAACTTCCTTTCATTTCGAGGTCGGTTTTGAGGGCTTTCACCTATAAGAGCAAAAGCGAAAGAAAAAGGTTGGGTGTTTGGAAATTTATTTTTATTATAGCACGACTTTGTAGCCTACGCAAACAGCCGATGCTTTCTCATCAGAAACTGCGAGTAAACACACAGACGGCGATGTGGACGAATCGATGGTTTTCGTGTACAATACAAACAGAAGCTTCTGAATGCGATGAAAAGGAGTGATTCTCTATGAACACCATCTTTGCCGCCAATCTCAAACGGTTTCGGCAGGCAAAATCTTATACGCAGGAACAAGTCGCCGACAAGCTGGGTGTCACCGCGCAAAGTGTTTCCCGCTGGGAATGTGGGACAACCTTACCCGATGTCATGTTGCTCCCCGCTATTGCTGAACTTTACGGCGTGACGGTGGATGACCTTTACAGGTCGACTTCAGTTGCCTATGTGAACTATGCACAGCGCTTGGCTTCTGTTTTCGAAGACGACCGCACGCCCGAAAATTTCTTGCGCGCCGAACAGGAATTCCGAAAGCTGTTCCGCAGCGGACAGTATTCTGCCGATGACAGGCGCACATACGGTATCATCCATCACTATATGATGAAGCTGTGCAGGGACAAGGCGACGGAAGCGTTTGATAACGTGATCGCCAAAGGTGTCAAAGCAGATGATACCGAGAATATCTACTGGCGCACCCGTCATCAAAAAATGCTGTTATATGCAGATATCGGCAAAAGCGAGGATACCATCCGTGATCAGCTTGCTATCATAGAAAACGGTAGTGACGAACCCGAAGAATGGATCTGCCTTGTGGCGGCGTATCAATATGCCGCCAAGTACGACAAGGCATATGAGTGGTTTTGCAAAGCCGCCGAGCGATTCCCGTCGTATCCATCGTTGTACATTTACGGCGGTGATTGCTGTAAACAGCTCGGTCGCATCGACGAAGCCTTTACCTATTGGGACAAGGCACTTGAACTGGACAGCACCTATCTTGATGCGTGGTATTCCAAGGGATTCTATTATCAGGAATGCGGCGAATACGACAAGGCATATGATATTTGGTGTAAAGTTGCCGATGAGCTGAAACGCAGCGGTTATGACATCGAAGCCGCGTATCCTTTACGGCTTGCAGAGGAATGCAAAAGAATGATGTAA
>JAZQHP010000116.1:0-6260 GCA_045540655.1 Acutalibacteraceae bacterium | reverse complement strand
CGCAACGCATTCGCAACAAACGGCGGTAAGCATTGTCTTAAATCGCTCGGAACGGTGGTGGGACGATAGGACGGCTCCATGCTGCGATACGCGACAGACGCTGTATTGGCAAGAAAATCACCGACACACTGCGCGGGTGCGGCATACGTTCCGCCGCCAAGGCGAAACGCCGCCTGCTCCATCTGACGTTGAAGCGCCACACCGGCCAGCGGATGTGAGCCTGTCAGATCCTCCGGCGATACCCCGACCAGCAAGGCACTGTTGGAGTGGTGCGCATCGCGGGCAAATTCGCTCATGCCGTTGACACATACGCCGCCTTCTTCGGATGCAGCCGCCACCACCACGCCTCCGGGACACATACAAAACGAATACACGCCGCGTCCGTCGGCAGTTTTACAGCTGAGCTTATAATCCGCCGCGCCAAGCGCGGGATGACCCGCAAAGCGTCCGTACTGACTGCGGTCGATGGTTTCTCGCAAATGCTCAATCCGAACGCCGACCGCAAACGGCTTTTGCTCCGCACGTATGCCGTGACGGCAAAGCATCTCCATCGTATCTCGGGCACTGTGTCCGATAGCAAGCACCGCCGCATCGCAGGGAATTTCCTCGGTACCGTGCTCGGTTTGCACCACTACCGCTTTTAACGCATCGTGTTGCACGACCAGATCAATGACCTGTGTGCGAAAGCGTACTTCCCCGCCCAGCGCGATAATTTGCTCACGCAGTCGGCGGACGATGTAATACAAACGGTCGGTACCGAGATGAGGCTTTGCCTGCCAAAGGATATCGTCCGCCTTCCCGTCCGCGGCATGTGCAAACACCGACAGTACCTCGCGGCAACGAGGATCCTTGATACCTGTCGTCAGCTTGCCGTCGGAAAAGGTGCCGGCGCCGCCTTCACCGAATTGAATATTGGACTGCGGCGAAAACACGCCGCCGTTCTGAAACCGCTCCACAGTGCGGCGGCGGTCCTCCACCGCCTCTCCGCGTTCCAGCAAAATCGGCGACCATCCGGCTTTTGCCAGCGTCAGCGCGGCAAACAAACCCGCCGGACCGCTTCCGATCACAACCGGACGAAGCGACGGCTTGTGCGTCGGCACCATATACATATAGGTATACGGCACAACCGTCTGAATGCCGCTGTCACGCATCCGCGACAGAACCGCTTTCTCATTGCCTTTGACACACACATGCAACGTTGCCGAAAAATGCACCCGATCCTTCCGCCGTGCATCCACCGCACGGCGTGCCAGTGTACACTGCGTAATGTCCGATGCCGCTATTTTCAACTTCTTTGCCGCCGCAGACACCATCGTGTCCTGCGTATAATCCAGCGGCAATTCCACCGAAGGAATCTGGATCATACGAGTCCCTCCGTCATTGCGCGCGCCGCCGCAAACGCCGACGACCACGCCCATTGCAAATTAAATCCTCCGCAGTCGCCGTCGACATCCAGCACCTCACCGGCGGCATAGACAAACGGCGAGCGGCACGACTGCATGGTCCGCGAAGAAAATTCGGCGGTGGTGATGCCGCCCGCGGTCACTTGCGCCGCATTCATGCCGGCACTTCCGACAACCGTCAGCGTCCAGCCCTTCAGTACCGTCGCCAACCGCTCAAGCTCCGTCGGTGTAAGCGAAGATGTCGAACGGGACAGTGGCGTTAACCCTGCCGCCTTGATCAGTGTTTGTCCGAGGCGCTTCTGCAGAAGTCCCGTCAACATGGTTTCCAGCGTTCTGCCATCCATCGCGGCACGAAGTGTCAATTCCTGTCGGACTTGCTCCGACGTCAGGGTCGGCAGAACATCCACAACCAGAGTCATTGTACCCTTCTTACGGCGTTCCCAATCCGCCGCATAGCGTCCGATCGCCATCGCGACAGGTCCCGACACGCCGTAATCCGTAAAAAGAATCTCGCCGTCGGAAGACGCGACAGGTATGCCGTCTTGCAACAAAGACAGGTTGGCATCTACACGGATGCCCTTGACCGCCTTAACGGCTTCTTTATCGGTGCGAATCTGAACAATCGAAGGAAACAACGGCGTTTTGGTGTGGCCGATGCCGCCGAGTAACGTATAACCGTCTGTCGTTCCGCCGAGAGACGCCGATGCCGCGCCACCCGTCGCCACAAGCACCCGTGATGCCTGATATTCGCCCTGATTCGTCATTACGCGTACACCGTTGGCAGTCGGACAAATCTGCATAACTGCTGTGTCACAGGCGATCTCTACACCGAGACTGTCCAGCTCCAGCCGCAGACAATCGAGCACCGCCGACGCTTGTGCACAAAGAGGATACACCCGACCGTTGTCCCGACAAACGCATCGTACCCCGATCGAAGCGAAAAACGCCATCGCATCATCGGGAGAAAACATGGTAAGAGCATCCGTTACAAACCGCGGTGCTTGTCCGTGATAGTGCGTTTCGGACGCATGCATATTGGAGATGTTGCACGTACCGTTACCTGTTGCCAACAGTTTTTTGCCGACGCGCGCCTGCTTCTCCAGCACGACCACTCGCTTTCCGCCGACCGCTCGCGCACAAAGCACCGCCGCAGTCAGTCCGGCGGCGCCGCCGCCGATAATGACGATGTTTCCGGCCATGTCATCCCCTCCTTTTTTGAGGATTATACCATACCGGATTTTTAAAGTCAACGAGGCAACACGGCGCGTTACAAAAATGCAAAACAGATTTCACAATTTCTTCTTTTCATTTTCGGCAGTTTATGCTATACTATATAATGGTAATATGGGTTATTGTTGTTTAACCGACATGTTTCTTCTATATAGAATCTATCATAAAGGAGTGATTCCCCCATGATCTGGCATCATGAAACATCCGAATCTGTTATTCAGGAACTGAACACCCACGCGGAACTGGGACTGACCGCAGAAGAAGCGACCGCACGGCGGCTGGAATACGGCCCGAACCATTATCGCGAAAAGCGCTCGTCTTCCCTTTTAAAATTGCTTTCGCGGCAACTGCGCACCTTCCCGATGGCGATGGTGTATATTTCCGCCATTGTTCTGCTGTGCTATAATATTCTCATTCTGTATTTTAATCCGGGCGAGTATTCCCCGTACATTCTGGTATCTCCGTTTATCGTGGCGTTGTTGCCGGTCATCGGTCATCTGATCGGTGCGATCCTGCAAAAGAACGGCACCGCCAAGCTCCATCGTCTCTCCAACACGCAGGCAGGCACCGTGACGGTGCTTCGCGACGGTGAAACACTGGAGATCGGTGCGGCGGATGTGGTACGCGGCGATATCCTTTTCCTCGAAAAAGGCATGATTATCCCTGCCGACTGTCGTCTGATCACATCGGAGGATCTGTACTGTGACGAGTTCATTCTCACGGGTGAAGAATCCGACATCGAAAAACACGCAGAGGCGATTCTGGACGGTATCACCCCGATGCCCGACCGTTCCAATATGGTGTATGCGGGATGCGGCGTCAGTCACGGTTGCGGCACAGCTGTGGTCGTATCGACGGCGCAGAGCACCGAATACGCTTTAATGCTCAACGCGCCCGATCACCAGAGCTCGCTTCTCCCCGATCTCGACAAAGATATTTCCTCGCTGGAGCGTCTTGTATCCTTGCCGATCCTGCTCTTCTCACTGATCATTCTGATCGTCGGTATCGTCCGCAACCTCAACGGCGTGTGGGATATCACCTCGACCTTCTCTCCTGCGCTGGCGATTGCCGCCGTGGGCATTCCCGCCGGTATTACCGCCGCCTCGGTGGTGGCGATGGCAATCGGTATGCATCACGTGGTCAAAGATATTGCCGATATCCGCGAACTCTCCGTTATGGATACGCTGTCGCGCGTCACGGTGATTTGCGCCGATAAAACGGGCGTGCTTACCAACGACAAGAAAAAGCCTGTCAGTGTGTTCACCGGCGAAACGGAAGTGCTGTCGCGCATGCCCAGCAACCGCGCACAAACGTTGATCCGTCTGGCGGCTCTTTGCACGGCAAGCGACACCATCAAGGGCGGTCAAAACAACGAATCCGTTGCCAATCCCACGGAAGCGGCTGTGATCGAATACGCCCGTGACATCGGCATTGATCGCCGTACGTTGATGGAAGAAACCCCGCGCCTGGCGGAAATCCCCTTTGATGCTACGCGCCGTTGTATGTCGGTGGTGCATCTTGTAGCGGGACGTCGCGTGATGATCACTATGGGTGCTCCCGAAGCGGTGCTGTCCTTCTGCACCTCCGGTCCGCTGGAAAATGCGGAAGAAGCCTATACACAAATGGCAAATCAGTCGCTTCGCGTCCTTGCCGTTGCCTATAAATATGCCGATGATTTCGCCGGTGAACATTTCGAGGATTCGCAGGAATCCGATATGATTTTTGCGGGTCTGATCGGTCTGGCAGATAACGCCCGCACCGATTCGGTCAAAGCCATTGAGGAATGCGCCAAAGGCGGCATTATCACCGTAATGATGACCGGTGACAATGAAGCGACCGCCGAAGCCGTGGCACGTGAACTCGGCATTCTGCAAGACAGCTCCCAGCTGATTACAGGCGAAGCCCTCGCCGACATCAGCCACGAAGAATTTGACCAATCCGTCGGTATGTACCGCGTATTTGCCCGCATTACCCCCGAGCAAAAAGAACGCATCATCCGTGCATGGCAAAAGCGCGGTGCCATCGTGGCAGCAACGGGCAGTGAGCTTGATGACGTTCCTGCCCTTCAACGTGCGGATATCGGTTGCGCCATCGGCACTGCCGACTGCGACATGACCCGCAACGAATCGGATGTGACGCTGTATGATAACAGCTTTGCATCGCTGACCGATGCCATCAAGCAAGCACGCGGTATCTATTCCAATATCCGCAAGGCATTACAGTACGCTCTGACATGCTCGGTGGCGCTGATTCTGTCCGCACTGCTGGTGCTGATCACCTCTCGCGAGGGTGACTTCGTGCTGTCTCCCGCTTCGCTCGGTCTGTACGCCCTTATCGGCATGCTGGGTGTCACCGCGATTGCTTATGAACCCGGTGATCGCCATTCGCTCAGCGAAAAACCGCAGCGTGGTCTGTATCGTCTGATGCCCGGTGGTGCCTGGATCGAACTGTTGTGGCAAGGGGCGCTGTGCGGCATCTGCACCTTCCTCGCATTTGATATGGGATGCTCGGGCGGCGGCAACGACGCCGAAGCGCAGATGTTCGGACTGACCACTGCGTATCTGACACTGATGATTTCGCGCGTATGCATGCTGGCG
The DNA here is from genome assembly GCA_045540655.1 of Acutalibacteraceae bacterium. Taxonomy (GTDB): domain Bacteria; phylum Bacillota; class Clostridia; order Oscillospirales; family Acutalibacteraceae; genus RGIG1959. The sequence goes on along the minus strand of JAZQHP010000116.1, from coordinate 1,030 downwards.
GTAACGCATCGGCACGATCCGTCCAACCATTTCTCCAATCGTGTGATGCCCGTCATCCTTGCCGTTTCGCTGGTGCTGGTGCTCATCCCTGTCATCTTCCCGTTGATCGGTCGTTACTTCGGTCTGGTTTCGATCGGCGCGTCCAACTGGATCCTCGGCATCATTCTGGCGATCATTCCTGCCGTGGTCACCATCGTGATCCGCTTTGTCGTAAACACGATTCTGCGTCACAAATAATACCGTTTCACTAAGAGGGTGTGTTTTGAAACACACCCTCTTGTTTTATGGTCCGAAGCAGTGTATAATAGCTTTATAAGCGAAGGAACCAAAAGGAGTGACGACCGATGTTTGCCAAAATGAACAGCATGGGACTGCTGGGTGTGGACGGTTTCATGGTCACGGTGGAAGCCGATTTATCGGGCGGTCTGCCGGGATTTGACGTAGTAGGATTACCGGGCTCTGCTGTGCGGGAATCGCGCGACCGTGTGCGTGCCGCACTGAAAAACTGCGGATTCGACTATCCTGTCAGTCGCATCACCATCAATCTCGCCCCTGCGGACATCCGTAAGGAAGGCTCGGTCTACGATTTGCCGCTCCTGATTGCGATTTTACAGGCAACCTCTCAACTTCCCTATCCACTGGATGACGCCGCCTTTATCGGCGAGTTATCGCTCACAGGAGAGCTTCGTCCCGTGCGCGGTGTTCTGCCGATGGTCATTGCCGCGAAAAAGCACGGACTGAAACGCGTCTTTCTTCCGAAGGATAATGCCGCGGAAGGCGCGGTGGTGGAAGGTATCGCCGTGTATCCCGTCGAAAGCATTCCCGCACTGGTAGCACATCTGAGCGATGCTATGCCGCTGACTCCTGCTGTGTATACACCGCCTGCGACTGACATCGATACCGAGACCATGCCCGATTTTGCGGAGGTTATGGGTCAACAGGGTGCCAGACGCGCGATGGAGGTGGCGGCGGCAGGCGATCACAACCTCTTGTTGATCGGACCGCCCGGTTCGGGAAAAAGTATGCTTGC
>JAZQHP010000115.1:0-4553 GCA_045540655.1 Acutalibacteraceae bacterium | reverse complement strand
CTTCGGTTTTGACAGCTCCCTTTGCACAAGGGAGCCTAACGAACTATCCATAGCTAAAGCTCTTTTGCCCACCAGCAGAGCTGGTGGTTGTCTGATGAATACCGAATAAAAAAAACACCGTTTCCGAAGAAACGGTGTTTTTTTATTATGCAATCAGTGCACGATAAGGGATTCGCCGTCCATTTCGGCAGGCTTCTCGATGCCCATCACTTCGAGCATGGTCGGAGCGATGTCCGCCAGGCGACCGCCGTCGCGAAGAGCACAATCCTTGCCGACGATGGTGAACGGCACAATGTTGGTGGTGTGCGCCGTGAAGGGCGAGCCGTCCTCGTTCATCATCTTATCGGCGTTGCCGTGGTCGGCGGTGATGAGCGAGATACCGCCCATCTTCGCGGTGGCTTCCACCACCTGACCGACGCAGGTATCGACGGTTTCAACCGCTTTCACCGCGGCTTCAAACACGCCCGTATGACCGACCATATCGCAGTTGGCGAAGTTGAGGATGATGACATCGTACTTGCCGCTCTCGATACGCGCCACGCATTCCGCCGCCACTTCGGGCGCGGACATTTCGGGCTGGAGGTCGTAGGTCGCGACTTTCGGGCTGGGGATCACGCAACGGTCCTCGCCTTCATACGGGGCTTCGAGACCGCCGTTGAAGAAGAAGGTCACGTGCGCATACTTTTCGGTTTCCGCAATGCGAAGCTGGGTCTTGCCGAGCTTGGCGAGGTATTCGCCCAGCACGTTCGTCAGATCGACGGGCGGATACGCCACTTCGCAGTTGGGCATGGTCGCATCGTACTGCGCCATGCAGACATAGTTGACGGGGAAGCGACCGAAGCGGCGCTCAAAGCCCGTGAACTCGTCGTCGGTAAAGATGCGGGTCATCTGACGCGCACGGTCGGGACGGAAGTTGAGGAACACGATGGTATCGCCGGCGGCGATGCGACCTTGCTCGGAGGTCACGCAGGGCAGAATGAACTCGTCCGTCACATCGGCGGCGTAGCTTCTGTCGATGCATTCCTGCCAGTTCGCGGCCTTTTCGCCCTCGCCGTACACAAACGCGGCATAGGCTTTCTCTTCGCGATCCCAGTTGCTGTCGCGGTCCATCGCGTAGTAGCGACCCGTCACGGTCGCGATCTCACCCAGACCGATCGTGTCGATCTTGTCCTGCACATTCTGCAGGAAGCGCTTGCCGTCCTTCGGGTCGGTATCGCGTCCGTCGGTGATGGCGTGGATGAACACCTTGTCGGCGCCCAGCTCATTCGCCATATCCATCAGACCGAACAGGTGATCCTCATGGCTGTGCACGCCGCCGTCTCCCATCAGGCCCATGAAATGGATCGCTTTGCCGGCGTCGATGGCGGCTTTCATGTTGCGCACCAACACGGGGTTCGTGAGCATCGTGCCGTCGAGGATCGATTTGGTGATGAGGGTGAGCTGTTGGTACACCACGCGACCCGCGCCGATGTTGGTGTGACCGACCTCACTGTTGCCCATCTGACCGTCGGGCAGACCGACGTCCATACCCGACGCACCGATGGCGGTGGTGGGGTTGTTGTTAAAAATCGCGGACAGGTTCGGGGTCGCCGCCGCTTCGATGGCATTGCCCTTCGCACCGGGGTTGATGCCGAAGCCGTCCATGATAATCAAAGTAACCGGTTTTTTCATAACGCTTGCAATTCCTTTCCGCGGAATTATTTCGCCGCCGCCACGATGGTCGCGAAGTCGGGCGCCTTCAGGGACGCGCCGCCGATCAGACCGCCGTCCACGTCGGACTGCGCAAGCAGTTCCGCCGCATTGCCGGCATTCATGGAGCCGCCGTACTGCACGGTCACCGCCGCCGCGATGTCCGCATTATACAGACCCGCAACCACGCCGCGGATCTGCGCGCACACTTCGTTGGCTTGCTCGGCGGTCGCAGTACGACCGGTGCCGATCGCCCACACGGGCTCGTAAGCGATGATGATGCGGCTCATTTCTTCCGCCGTCACACCCATCAGCGCGATCTTGGTCTGCATCGCGCACACTTCGGCGGTGATGCCCTGCTCACGCTGCTCGAGGTACTCGCCCACGCACAGGATCACGGTCAGACCCGCGTCCAGCGCCGCGCGCACGCGCTTGTTGACCGTCTGGTCGGTCTCGCCGAAATACTGACGGCGCTCGCTGTGACCGATGATGACATAGCCGACGCCCATTTCCTTGAGCATCAGAGCCGAGATTTCCGCAGTGAACGCGCCGCTCTCCGCCCAGTGGCAGTTCTGCGCCGCCACGCCGATGTTGGTGCCCGCGGTCGCGTCAAGCGCCACCTGCAGATCCACAAACGGCACACCCACGATCACGTCGCAGGTCGCGTCCTTCACGAGGGGCTTGATCTCTTCGATGAGCGCCGCCGCCTCTTTGGGGGTCTTGTTCATTTTCCAGTTACCGGCAATCACATATTTTCCCATGATGATAAATCTCCTTTAACAAATTAGTATATGGTGCAGAAGGCGGCTGCACAAGTCAGCCGCCTTCAACCTAATGCGGATTATTTCTCGTTGAGGCAGGCAATACCGGGCAGTTCCTTACCCTCGAGGAATTCCAGCGACGCGCCGCCGCCGGTGGAAATGTGGGTCATCTTGTCGCCGTAGCCGAGGATGTTGACAGCCGCCGCCGAGTCGCCGCCGCCGATCACGGTGACCGCGTCGGTTTCCGCCAGGCTCTTCGCCACAGCGATGGTGCCCTTCGCCAGCACGGGGTTCTCAAACACGCCCATCGGGCCGTTCCAAACAACCGTCTTCGCGTTCTTGACTTCGTCAGCATACATTTCGGCCGTCTTGGTGCCGATGTCGAGGCTCATCTGATCCGCGGGGATCTTGTCCGCGTCCACCACGGTCACGTCGATGGGAGCATCGATCGGGGTGGGGAATTCCTTCGCGATGGTGCAGTCGACGGGCAGGAGGATCTTGACGCCCTTCTCCTCCGCCTTCGCCATCATGTCGCGGCAGTAGTCGATCTTGCTCTCGTCGATGAGCGAGGCGCCCACGCCGTAGCCCTTCGCAGCCAGGAAGGTGTACGCCATGCCGCCGCCGATGATCAGCGTGTCAGCCTTGGTCAGCAGGTTCTCAATGACGGGCAGCTTGCTGTCCACCTTCGCGCCGCCGAGGATGCACACGAACGGACGCACGGGCGCTTCCACTGCTTCGCCGAGGTACTTAAGCTCTTTGCCGATCAGGTAGCCCGCAACCGCTTCCTTCACATGGGACACGACGCCCACGGTGGAGCAGTGCGCACGGTGTGCGGTGCCGAAAGCATCGTTCACGAAGATGTCCGCCAACGAACCGAGCTCCGCCGAGAAGGCTTCGCCGTTCTTGGTCTCTTCCGCACGATAACGGGTGTTCTGCAGCAGCACCACGTCGCCGTCCTGCATCGCCGCAACCGCCGCTTTCGCGTTCTCGCCGACCACGTTGTCGTCCGCCGCGAACACGACTTCTTTGCCGAGTTTCTCGGAGAGCGCCTTCGCCACGGGAGCGAGCGACAGCTCGGGCTTGGGCTCGCCCTTCGGCTTGCCGAGGTGCGAGCAGAGGATCACGCGACCGCCGTCAGCGATCAGCTTTTTGATGGTGGGAAGGGCCGCGTTGATGCGGTTCTCGTCGGTGATCACGCCGTCCTTGAGCGGAACGTTGAAATCACAGCGGACCAATACGTTCTGGCCCTTCACATTGATATCGTCTACAGTCTTTTTGTTGATAGCGTTCATTGACATGACATCCTTTCTTATTGTTAAAATAAAGACAATGTCCCAATTCCCTATTGTAGCGCATTTTGCGCGGATTTGCAAGTATTATCCATGCTTTTTTCGGAAAATTTTGGATGCCGTCCGCCTTTTTCGGAGCGCCCCTTTGACTTTTATCGCCGTTCGTGTTAAAATCAACCTGACAAGAACAAGATCATCTTATTTCGGAAATAAGCTCTGCCGCTTAAAGGAGTGTTTTGCTATGAAAACCGCCCCTGCTCCCTCGTTTGAAGAATGGCTCACAGCCGCTGAAGCGACCCGTCCTCTGCCGTGGGAAACCCTGCCCGAGATCGAGCTGTATATGGATCAGGTGCTGACACTGATGAACCGTCCGTTTGAGACGTTGTCCGTACCCACCGATCGTCCGCTCACCTCCAGCATGATCAACAACTACGTCAAGGATAAGGTCGTGCCTGCCCCTGTGAAAAAGAAATACACCCGCGAGCATCTGACCGCGCTGTCCATCCTGTGCATGCTCAAATCCGAATTCACCCTGCCCGAAATCCGCGATCTGATGGCGGGACTTTCCGAAACCCTGTCGACCGAGGATATCTACGACTCCTTCTCCGACGCCCAGCAACACGCCCTGACCCAGGCGATCGACGCTGTCAGGACGGAATCGGACAACAACAAATCCGAACGGTATCTGCTGGCGATGACGCTGGCACTCGAGGCGAACGCCAAACGCATTGTCGCCGCCAAACTGCTGGAAAGCCTGAAAACAGAGTAAGTCACAACCTCCGGCTAAGCCGGAGGCTTGAATAAGCCCTAGAAG
>JAZQHP010000114.1:0-4185 GCA_045540655.1 Acutalibacteraceae bacterium | reverse complement strand
CTGCGCGGCGGCAAGGAAGCCTTTTCCTCCAACACAGCGGTCGCGGCATCCATCCGTCGGGGACTCGAGGCGGCGGGACTTCCCGCGGACAGCGTACAGCTTCTTGACAAAACCGATCGTGAGACCGCCGCACAGATGATGCGGCTTAATGACTATATTGATGTGCTCATTCCCCGCGGCGGCGCGGGACTCATCCGCTCGGTGGTGGAAAACGCCACCGTCCCCGTCATCCAGACGGGAGTCGGCAACTGCCACGTCTACGTGGATGCCGCGGCGGATCTCGCCATGGCGGCGTCCATCACCGTCAATGCCAAAGCCTCCCGCCCGTCGGTCTGCAACGCGGCGGAAACCCTGCTGATTCATAAAGACGTTGCCGCTGACGGTCTGCCGCTCATCGCCGCCGCTCTGAAAGAGGCAGGCGTGACCCTTCGTTGCTGTGAGCGCGCCCTGCCCTTCTGCAACGGCGCGATCCTCGCCACCGACGAGGACTGGGCAACCGAATACGGCGACTATATCCTCGCCGTGAAGGTGGTGGATTCCCTCGAGGATGCCACCGCGCATATCGCGCGCTACGGTACGGGTCACAGCGAATGCATTGTCACCGACAGCCACGCCGCCGCCGAGAGCTTTACGGCTCTTGTGGACAGCGCCGCGGTGTATGTCAATGCGTCCACCCGCTTCACCGACGGCGGTGAATTCGGCATGGGCGCGGAGATCGGCATCTCCACTCAGAAGCTCCACACCCGCGGTCCGATGGGACTGCGCGAGCTCACCTCCGTGAAGTACATTGTCTACGGCAACGGTCAAATTCGATAAAGGAGGGAATCCCGTTGAACGGTATTCTCTGTCTGGATAAACCGCAAAACATGACCTCGTTTTCGGCGTGCGCCCGTGTGCGCCGCCTGCTCGGCATCAAAAAAACGGGGCACGCCGGCACGCTCGACCCTATGGCGACGGGCGTGCTTCCCATTCTGTGCGGCAACGCGACACGCGCACTGGATTTCCTGCCGTCGCATGACAAGCGCTATCTCGTGACCATCTCCTTCGGCATGGTCAGCGATACGGGCGATATCTGGGGCGCGACCGCGCGCACCGATGCGCCGCTTCCGACCCGAACCGATGTCGAAGCGGCACTGCCCGCCTTTCGCGGCGATATTCTGCAGGTGCCGCCGATGATGTCCGCCCTGAAAAAGGACGGCGTGCGGCTGTATGAACTGCATCGCCGCGGCATCGAGGTGGAACGCGAAGCGCGCCCCGTCACGATTCACGCACTGGAACTGATTTCCTTTGAAGGGGACACCCTGGTGCTCGATTGCCATTGCTCGAAAGGCACCTACATGCGCACGATCGCCGAGGACCTCGGACAGATGCTCGGTTGCGGCGCGCTGATGAGCAGTCTGCGCCGCACACTGGCCGCGGGCTTTTCGCTCGACAGCTGTCTGACGCTCGACGAGTTGCCCACCCTGTGCGAAAACGGCACCGTCACCGACCGGATCCTGCCCGTCGACCATGTGCTGTCCTGCTACCCGCGTCTGTACGTCACCGACGCGCAGGCGGTGCGCTTTCGCAACGGCGGCGCGCTGTCGCTTGATCGCCTGTCGAAGGCGGTCACCACCGACTACGTGCGCGTCTACGCCCCGAACGATGCATTTCTCGGGCTGGGCACGCCCCGCGACGGGGAACTCGCCATTGCCCGCTTATTTGTAACCTGATAAAGAAAGGTGGTGTCTCTCCATGCAGATCGTCCGTTTGTCCTCCCCGACAACCCCGCTGAACGCGACCCCGCGCGCGATTGCGCTCGGACTGTTTGACGGCGTGCATCTGGGACACCGCCGTGTCATTTGCGAAGCCGTCGGCAGTGAAGGGCTGACCGCGTCCGTGTTCAGCTTCGGACGCGCCGCCGCGGCACTCAAACCCCATGCCGACGCATTGTGCTCCAAAGCACAGAAGCAAGCGTATCTCGAACTGCTCGGTGTCAACGAATGGTTGCGGGCAGACTTTGACTCGTACCGTCATCTGTCTCCCGAAGCCTTTGTAGAGGAAGTGCTGGTGCGCCAGCTGAACGCGAAAAAGGTCTGTTGCGGCAAACAGTTCCGCTTCGGTCATCGCGGCACAGGCGACGTCACCCTTCTGCAAACGCTGTGCGCCGCGCACGGCATCGCTGTGGTGGCGGTGGACGAACTGCGCGACGCCGACGGCGTCATCAGCTCCGACCGCATCCGCCGCCTGATTGAGCGCGGCGACATGGAAACCGCATCGGCACTGCTGGGGCATCCCTTCTCACTGGAACTGCCCATTGTGCACGGACATCAGCTCGGACGCACCATCGGCTCTCCCACCGCCAACCAGGTACTCCCGCCCCATTTTGTCCTGCCGCGGGCGGGTGTGTATGCCTCCACCCTGCTCATCGACGGCAAAACCTATTACGGCGTCTCCAACGTCGGCGTGCATCCCACGGTCGGTGCGGAGGTGCCCACCTGTGAAACGTGGATCGAAGATTTCAGCGGCGATATCTACGGGCGCACCATTCCCGTCACATTGACGCATTTCATCCGCGACGAACAGCATTTCCCGTCGCTTGACGCGCTCAAAGCGCAGATTCAAGCCGACCGCGACACCGCCCGCGCTCTGCGGGAAGGCACGGCACTGCGCGCCGTATTTCTGGATTTTGACGATACCCTGCAGGATCGCCCCGTGGCGTTTCGCCGCTACGCGCGCTTTTTCCTGTCGAAATACCGCCCCACCCTGTCCGCCGAGGAACAGATCCCGCTCGTCGAGCAGATGCTGACACTCAACCGCGGCGGCTATGTGGATTACCACACCTTTTTCACCGATATGCCCCATGCGGTCGGGGTGACAGACCCGCCGCCGAGCGAGGTGCTGTTTGCGGAATACCAGCGGATGTTCCCGACGTTTGTCGAGCTGTTCCCCGATGCGCGAGACACGCTTCTTGCGCTCAAGGCACGCGGACTGAAGGTCGGCATTCTCACAAACGGTCCCGCGATCCAGCAACACCGCAAGGTGGATCTGTCGGGACTGCGCCCGCTGACCGACCTTGTGATGGTGTCAGGGGAAGAAGGCGTACACAAGCCCGATGCGGAATTGTTCCGCCGTGCCGCGGCGCGGCTCGGACTGTCGCCGTCGCAGTGCCTGATGGTCGGCGACCATCCTGTCAACGATATCGACGGAGCGCGGTCGGCAGGCATGCGCGCCGTGTTCATTGACACCACACATCCGTCGCCCGACACCGACATAGTCCCCACCGTCCACCGCGTATCGGAGATCATCCCTGTCATTGACAACATGATTGGAAAAGACACCGACCTGTGAGGTGCATAACGCCCGCCATGATCGGAACATGTCATAAACCCGGCCGCAGGCGTGTTTCTGCGACCGGGTTTTATTATGGGGCGTTGACAAGGTATGCGCTGTCATAGTATACTTGTTTTACAGATAACGACGTCAGAACAGGGGGATCTTTATGAAACGAGCATGGACCGTTTGCATGGTGCTGTGTATTCTCGCATGCGCCTTTCAGGGACTGGCGTTCGCAGACACAGATCCGTATGCCAACTACCACATGTCCACCGGCGATCAGGCGACCGATCTGATCGGTGTTGCCAAAACGCAGATCGGCTATATGGAAGGCTCGCTGACGGGGGACGTCTACGGCAAATATGATAACGTTCAGAAATATGGCACATGGTATGACGACGCCGTGGAGTACATCGGCGCGGGAAAAGCGGCGTGGGCATGCACCTTTGTGTCATGGTGCGCCGATCAGGCCGGCATTCCCGATGCCATCATTCCGCCCTACGCCTATATACCGTACAGCGCCGATTGGTTTGAGAGCAACGGCTTATTTGAATCCTCCTCGAGCCGCGGCGGCACATATACCCCCAAAGCAGGCGACCTGATCTACTTTGCGCCCGCCGACTCGACACTGCCGTCCCACATAGGCATCGTTGTGAAAGCGACCGACAACTATGTCTACACCGTCGAAGGAAACACCGGCGGCTTCAGCGGCGAGCCGGAAGCGCAAGGTGTGTTCGCCAAGACCTATTCGCTGACATATACCCGCATTTACGGCTACGCAACCCCGAACTACAAAACCACCCCGTTTGCCAACACCTATGCCAATACCGGCGACGGCTGTACCGATCTGATCGGCGTTGCCAAAACGCA
>JAZQHP010000113.1:0-5474 GCA_045540655.1 Acutalibacteraceae bacterium | reverse complement strand
TCGGCGGTGGGGTCAAAGCCGATGTAAAACGTGGCTTTGCCGTTGTTCACCATTTCTTTGATTTCTTCTTCGTCGGTCACCTGAGCGATCAGCCCTCTGGCGACGAGTTCTTCATATACGGTCATTGGTAAGACCCTCCTTTAAAATATGCGGTACAAAACAAAAAACTCCCGTCCTCAAAAAAGGACGAGAGAGCATTCCCGTGGTACCACCTTTGTTCGCCATAACGTGCGTTATGACCTCTTTGGCGCGATAACGGGCGCTTGCCGTTGCCGCCTACTGCGCCTCGGCGGGCGGTTCGGGGCAAGACTCCGAGGTGTATTCGCGGGCGGGATGACCGAGAGCCTTGCATCCACCGGCTCCTTTCTGTACGATCGTCGTCGTCGCTACTTGTCCTCTTCTTCGTCTGTGTAATATAAACGATGAAGGTATTATACCGCCTTTGCGGGCGGTTGTCAAGCACAGAAGGATGTGAGGATCCGGTGAATATTTTTTCGGTTGTAATTTCTGTATATATATGCTACAATATTACTGCGTATAGTTGTCATTTTTATTTTCATTGACAACAAAAGGAGGAACGACTATGAAAAAGACTATGTGCCGCGTGCTGTCTGCGGTGATGAGCCTGGTGCTGTGTGTCACGGCGCTGGCGGTATGCCCCTTTACGGCGCTGGCGGACGACACCGCCATGCCCGTTATGGCGTATGTACCGCTTGACAACCGCCCGGTATGCGTGGACCGCATTCGGTATCAGGCGGCGTCTGCCGGTTTTGACGTACGCATGCCCGACAAGGATCTGTACACGACTCGCCTGGACAACCAAGGCTACAATGCCAACGGCACCCAGATCGGCGACGGCGCGGCAATCGCCGAATGGCTGCTGGAAATGGATAAGAATGGTTGCGATTATTTCATCATTCACTTGGATCAGATGTTCTCGGGTGGTCTTGTCGGCTCGCGTTATCCCGACAACACCAGCGTCACGAAGGCGGAAACCGATATCATCGACAATTGTCTGATCCCGCTGAGCAACGACGGGAACAACCATATCTATTTTGTTGACACCGTGATGCGTCTGGCGTCGACGGGCGGCTTTAAGGGCTATGAGCAACCCGAATACGGTTCGTTCCGCGACTACGCGATGCAGGATCGTAAGGTGCTCGACAGCACGGCATTCTATACCACGGATTACAACACATCCGCCGGACATGTCAATACCATTGCCCAGAATTATCAAAAAGGTCCGAACGGTGAGACGCTGACGTTCTACACCGGTGAACGTACCGATTGGAAAGGTCCGCTGACCCAGGCGCAGGTGGATGACTATCATAAAGCCCGTACACGTAAGCTCACCTTGCTCAACCTGATGATGCAGTTTGCCAACCGGAAAGCGGTGTATATCATCGGTGTGGATGATGCGCATGCGTCGCCCACCATTCAGTATAACGAGATTCAATTCATTCATCAGCGTATGAAGGCGCTCGGTTACACCTACTTCCTGTCGGCGGACACCGACTCCTCGGGTATGATGGCGGTGGCGCGTTGCGTGACCGACTATTACGGCGCCAAGGAAATCCCTGCCAAGGTCCGCTATTACGGCGATCAGATCGATGTGGCGGCGGACGATTACGATATCGGCACTCTGCGCGAAAATGTGGCGACCCATCTGGAAGCCGCCAACTGTAAAGTGACGAGCGGGGAAGGCGAACTGGAAGTGCTGGTGCTGACCAAAAACGATGCTTCCTACACGCTTTCGGACGCTTACAAAGCCGTGAAAGAGGGTACCCTTCAACAGTCGTCACTCGACACGATGAAGACGCGTTACGCCAACAACATCAACGCGCTCATCGCACAGGCACAGGCGAACATTGCCGCGAATAAACCGACCATCATCCTGGAAGCCTCCACGGAAGGCAACTATCAGTATGCGTGGGTGAAAAAGCTGACGAACCTGCAGGATGAAATTCTCACCAAGCTCGATGTGTCCCGCCTGCTTGGCTACAGCAACTGGAACACGGTCGGTAACACGATCGGTATTGCGGTCGGACAGGGTGTGGCGCGGTATGCCTACTTGAAATACGAAGACAACATTGCGCCGTCCACGCATGTGGCGTTTGCCAAAGCACTGACGTATTCATACATGAAGGACATTACCTACAATGCCCGTAACAAGCATCAGCATTTCACCGATACGTTCCAATACTGGATTACGAATAAAGCCGGCGGCAGTGGCTGGAATAACGGCAACTTCTATCAGCAGATGATCAACTATACGGATGACAGCACGTATAAAGAGGACTGGGAAAGCTGCCGCGGTGAGCACTATGTCAATAACGAACTCGAGTATTGTATGATGAGAGGTGGCAGCACGTCTGCCTATACCGGTTGCGGTCAGCAGGTACTCAACGCCATCATGGCGGGCAAGATGTACACCGATCTGCATAATACGGTCAGAACAGGAACTCCCGGCAGTATTACGGTGGATCGCTTCTATTGTCCGTGGTATCGCCAGTTTGAAATCACCTTCTCCATTTTTGTTGACCGGAATGCGCCTTATGTGAAGGATAGCTCGTTTGTGACGCGCATCCCGTTGCAGGAAACTTATGAGACGTTTGAATTCCTGGCAGGAACGAAGTATAATGCCACCTGGTTCACGGTGCAGGATCTCAACGGCACCGCGCTGACCGATGACAACACGATCGGTACAGACTATACGATCACGATGACCGTCGACGGTGTCACTACATCGTATAAGGCGGTGGTCGTGGGTGACGTTGACGGCGATGCCGATAGAGATACCTCCGACGTGCGTGATTGTATGTTGGCAGTCATTGACTTCCATACCTTGTCGGCGGCACAGTCGAAAGCGGCGGACTATAACGCCAGCGGCGCGGTCGACAGCACCGACGCCCGTCGGATGCTGCAAGACGCGATCACCGCAGCGTGATCGACGACCGAATCCAACGAAAAATGAGGGTAGCGTATGCTGCAAGCGAGTACCACCGGAACCGCCGGGTCGGTTTTGCTGATCCTGGCGTTGTTGCCGGCGGTGGCACTGTGTATTTACATTTATATCAAGGATCGCGTGGAAAAAGAGCCGATCGGCTTGTTGCTGTTGTTGCTTGTCTTCGGCGCGCTGTCCGCATTGCCGGTGCTGGCCATCAGCGCCGTCACGGATCCGATCATCCATGCATTGTTTGCGTCCCGTGTCTCTTTTGACGAGCTCGGCAACGCCTATGTGACCTCCGATGCGGCATGGTATGCGTACAATGCGGTGGACAACTTCCTGGGCGTTGCACTCATCGAAGAGTTCTGCAAGTGGATGGTGCTCTGGATCGTCACCCGCCGCAACCGTCAGTTCAACTGCACGTTTGATGCGGTGGTGTATGCGGTGTTTGTATCTCTTGGGTTTGCGGCACTGGAAAATGTGCTGTATGCGTTCAGCTACGGTCTGGAAACCGTGCTGATGCGCGCGGTGATCTCGGTGCCGGGGCATATGTTCTTCGGCGTGCTGATGGGATTTTATTACAGCCGTTGGAAGGTGTGTCACACCGCCGCTGTTCTGGAGAGAGTGTATGTGCGGGAAGGACGCTTTGCGCCGAAGTCGCCGCTGATCAGCGGCAAACGCGCACTGGTGTGCAGTGTGCTGATTCCGGTGCTGGCGCACGGCTTCTTTGACTTTGCGCTGTCGGTCGGCAGTGCGCTGTTCATCGTGCTGTTCTACGTATCGCTCGCATTCCTGTACTTTCATTGCTTCCGCACGGTGCGGCGTATGTCCCGTGAGGACAGCGGTATTCAGGCGCAGGCGATGCTGCTGATGGCGAAAAAGTACGGTGGATTTATCTGATTTTCAAAAAAGAGTGATCGTGAGATCACTCTTTTTTCTTTGCGGATGTGATTGACGAATGGACGTCCGTTATGGTACAATAATAGGGATACGGAACAATAGGAAAGAGGACGTGGATGTATGAAAACCATCGGCTTTGACAATCAACAATATCTGACCATGCAATCCGAGCAGATCCGCCGCCGCATTGCGCATTTCGGCGGCAAGCTGTATCTGGAATTCGGCGGCAAGCTGTTTGACGATTTTCATGCGTCGCGCGTGTTGCCGGGCTTTGCTCCCGACAGCAAGATTCGCATGCTGCAACAGCTCAAGGACGACGTGGAGATCGTGATCACCATCAATGCCGCCGACATCGAAGCCAATAAAATCCGCGGCGACTACGGCATCACCTATGACGAGGATGTGCTTCGTCTGATCGATACGTTCCGCGAAATGGATCTCTACGTCGGCAGTGTCGTGCTCACCCGATACAACGGACAAGCCGCGGCGGATGCGTTTTTGAAACGATTGACAGCGCTCGGCATCCGTTCCTACCGTCACTATCCCATCGCGGGGTATCCCTCCAACGTGACACACATCGTCAGCAACGAGGGACTCGGTCAGAACGACTATATCGAAACGACCCGTTCGCTGATCGTCGTCACCGCGCCCGGTCCCGGAAGCGGCAAAATGGCGACCTGCCTGTCTCAGCTGTATCACGATCACAAGCGCGGTGTGACGGCGGGGTATGCAAAATTTGAAACCTTCCCGATCTGGAATCTGCCGCTCAAACACCCCGTCAATCTCGCGTATGAGGCGGCGACCGCCGACCTGAACGATGTCAATATGATTGATCCCTTCCATCTGGAAGCCTACGGTGAGACCGCTGTCAACTACAACCGCGACGTGGAGATTTTCCCCGTGCTCAATGCGATCTTCGAACGTATCTCCGGCAGCTCGCCCTACAAATCGCCCACCGACATGGGTGTCAACATGGCTGGTAACTGTATTGTGGATGACGCGGTGTGTTGCCAGGCGTCCCGCATGGAAATTCTGCGCCGTTACTACACAGCGGGCGTCAAGCGCCTGCGCGGTATGGGCGATGATGCCGAGATTCCGAAACTCGAACTGCTCATGAAGCAGGCAGATGTTACTCCCGACATCTTCCCGGCGGTGTCTGCGGCACTTCTCAAAGCGGAGACCACGGGTGCCCCCGCGGGCGCGATGGTGCTCCCCGACGGACGTGTCATCACGGGACGCACCTCCGATACTCTCGGTGCCGCGTCGGCGATGCTTCTTAATGCCCTTAAGGCGCTCGCCGGCATTGAGGATCGCTTCCATCTGATTTCGGCGCAGGTGCTTGAGCCGATCTGCGATCTGAAAACGCGCTACCTGCTCCACAAGAACCCGCGTCTGCACACCGACGAGGTGCTTATGGCGCTGACCATCTCGGCGCTGACCAATCCGATCGCCATGCAGGCGAAGGAACAGCTCCCGTTCCTCAAGGGCAGTGAGGCGCATTTCACCGTCATCATCAGCGAAGAAGATGAAATGCTGTTGCGTCGCCTGGGTATTCACGTCAGCTGTGAACCCCAGTATGAAACCAAACGCCTGTATCATAAATAATGACCAAATACGCCCCCGATGA
>JAZQHP010000112.1:0-13823 GCA_045540655.1 Acutalibacteraceae bacterium | reverse complement strand
GGTGGTAGTCGTAGTAGTGGTGGTAGTCGTAGTAGTGGTGGTAGTCGTGGTAGTCGTGGTAGTCGTAGTAGTAGTGGTAGTAGTAGTGGTAGTCGTAGTCGTGGTGGTGGTAGTGGTAGTCGTAGTCGTAGTGGTAGTGGTGGTGGTGGTCCCCGCAGGGATCACGGGAGCCGTCGCCGAGCAAGCCTCGTCGTTGGACAGCGCCCAGTGATTGATCGCCGCTTTACCGACGCCCTTGAACGTGATGGAAATCGCCGTCAGACTCACGGTCGCGGGAAGCGCGGAGCCATCCCAGGTGTAGCAACCGTAAGTGTACATGGATTCGACGTAGCTACCCGCAGGAGCCGCTTGATCGGCAACACCGCCGAACTGCGGGAAGAAGTCGCCGTGCGAGTTGAAGTTCTTGCCGTTGGTAGCATCGTTGAACCAGATGGTAAACGGCACTTCGGAAGTAATGGACAGGTGCATGTACTTGTTCGCATTCGCATCGTACACGCCGCAGCCGTCAAACGCCATTTCCGCACCATCCGCTTTGGAGGTGATGACCCAAGTACCATCGGATTGCACCGCCAGCTCGGTGTTGGTGAAGCCCCAGACCTTCGAAGCATCAAGCAGGTTGATGTCATTGCAACCAAGCTGCGCCTTCGTGGTGGTCGTGGTGGTGGTGGTGGTCGTAGTAGTGGTAGTGGTCGTCGTGGTAGTGGTCGTCGTAGTCGTCGTCGGCTCATCCACAACCACCGTCGTGGTGGTGGTCGTAGTAGTAGTCGTCGTCGTAGTGGTGGTGGTCGTCGTGGTGCTGGCGGCCGTAACCGTCGGAGCCGCGGTCGTCACCGTAGAATCGCCGGTCATGTAGAACGCCTTGAAGGTGGCGGTGCCGGTGCCGTTTTTGAAGTTCACATAGATCGAGTGAACGTTCGCAACATTGCCGTCTTTCATGCTCCACTTATTCCAGGTGTAAATGCCGGAATAATCGCCGACACCGTTGTAGCCGCCTGCAGGGAAGTAACCGTCGTTCTGAGCGGACCAGTTCGCCTCCAGAGTAAAGCCGTTCTTGCAATAGTCATCGTAGAAGTAGATTTCCACTTCGTCATTACTCTCATACCAAAGAGCAATGCTCTTGAAGTCGTCGATATCGACATCAAGACGAGGACCGAACGCAATGTTACCCGTCACGGTCCAGGAGCCATCCGCATTCACGGTGACGTTGTCTTGACCCTCCACAAGATAGTTGTTTTGGGTGTTCAAGAAGTCATAGGGATTGGCGGGGTTTTGGCCGCCCGCCACCGAGATGACACCGCCGACCGTCGTGTACGGCGTGTACTCGTTGGTGTCCTCAATCGCGCCCGTCTGGCTGCTTGCGAGGGGATCGCACTCGAGCGTCAGCTGCGTGCCCGCTACATCGTCGGACAACACTTTAAAGGCCACCGTAAACAAACGGCCGCCTTGCGTCCATCCGCCGGTCGTCGCTGCACAGGCGAAATAGAAACGGAATTCGCCGGGAGCGTACAGATGGGTCATCGCCAGATCGCTGGCTGCGAACATGTCGTAGTTGATGTCTGCGTCCACAGTCGCAGTATCATCGTCCGGATCCGGGAAATACCCCTGCTGAAATTCGAGAACGCTCGTATCGTAGAGCAATTTCATGTTCGAATTCACGAGGTAATTGTACTCGGACACCGATACGTCGACAGTAACAATGTCGCCGACGGCGCCCGTGGGGGAACTCAAGGTGAATTCCACCGGGTTGGTTGCTGCAGCGGCGGTCGGGATGGATACCACGGAAAAAACCGAGGTAAGCATCATGGCCAACGCCATAACAACGCTCAACACTTTTTTCATACGGACTTCCTCCTTTTGGATAGGTTGCGATACTAGCCTATCTTGCTAATTGTAACTATACCGCATTTCAAAAATATATGCTAGTGAAATTCGGAATTTCAGCATTTTTACATAACAAGACAGACAAGTTATACTTAATAATTACACTTTTGTTTACATTCGCATCGATATTCACAAACACAGAGTATAAATTTTAGTTAAAGTGACGAAATTGTGAAATTCCGTTTTTTCGCCGCATTTCAGGTCTATATATAGATTCCTTTTGCATATATATCTACCACATATACACATTCTATATATACCTTATTATATATAATATAAGGAGGAGTCGCTTTGACCATTCTGATCAGCAAACCACTGCGCTTGCGTACGCTGACCGCGGCGGTGGCGTTGCTCGCCGCACTGACCGTCGCCTTTACCGCCATGATGGTGCACGGTCCTGCCGTCACCACCGTCGCCGCCAAGCGGCAACTGCCGATTTATTGCACCGACCGCGACGATCAGCGCGTCTGTCTGACCTTTGATGCCGCCTGGGGTGACGAGGATACGCCGCTTCTCATCGACATTCTTGCCCGCTACCGGGTCAAAGCCACCTTTTTTGTGGTCGGCGAATGGGTGGATCGCTGTGCCGCCTCCGCCAAAGCCCTTCACGACGCAGGGCACGAGGTGATGAATCACTCCGACACGCATCCGCATATGCCGACCCTCACCTCCGAGCAGATGAAACAGGAGCTGACCGCCTGCAATGACAAGATCGAAGCCATTACAGGTGTGCGTCCCACCCTGCACCGTGCGCCGTACGGCGAATACTCCGACGCCAGCCTGCAAGCCGCCAAAGAGCTGGGGATGTATACGATCCAGTGGGATGTGGACAGCCTCGACTGGAAAGACCTGTCTGCCGAGGAGATCACCGCACGCGTGGTATCCCGCGTGCAGAGCGGCAGTATTGTGCTGTTCCACAACGCCGCCCTTCACACGCCCGAAGCGCTCCCCGCCATCATCGAAACATTGCAGGCGCAGGGCTATACCTTCTGCACCGTCTCCGACATGATCTACACCGACTCGTACACGATCAACCACGAGGGCAGACAGTGTAAAAATGCATAAAAACCGCCCCGGTATCCCGTGTGGGATACCGGGGCGGTTATCCTATACCATACCGATTATTGTTCGGGCGGGGTTGCCGCCTTCTTGCGGCGGGACAGAATCACGAGCACCGTCGCGAGCGCCCCCGCCGCCGCGACCGCGCCGACCACCGCCAGCACCCAGCCGCCGGACGCGCCGTCCGCTTCGACCTGCACCGCGCCCGCATAGGTCACGACAGGAACCTGCATGGCGTCCTTCGTCATAAAGATCGGTGCGGGGCTCAATTCGAGACGATATTCGCCCGCCTTGACGGAGCGCTTCACCTCAAAGGTCAGACGCGCCACCGCGCCCTCGCCGCTGACACCGATGGGGTCGGTGCCGGAAATCACAATCACACCCTCCTGATCGCCCATCACATTGGCAGCATTCATCTCCGCCGCCGCAAAGCCGATCATTTCGCCGCCGACAAACGACAGCGCCTGCGCGTCATAGGACACGTCGATGCCCATCACCGTCACATTGCTCACCGCGGTAAGCGCCACATCCACCGTAACGCGGTCACCGGGCATAGCGCTTACCTTGTCCACCATGACCGCCGTGCTCTGCATCATTACCGGATCGCCCTGCGGCGTGGTCACGACCGTGCCGTCCGCTCCGACCACCGTCACCTGCGACACCGTTACGGTTTCGCCGCCGGGACGCGTGATGGGTGCATTGGTGGTGGGGGTTGTCACGCCGCCCTGTGCCGTCGTCGTCCCGGGGGTCGCCCCCTGTGCCGTTGTCACCGCTTGCGCGGTGGTAGCGGCGGTGGTGGGGGTCGTCGTGTCGGGGGTGGCGGCTTTGGAGGTGACCGCAACGCCGCCCGTGACGTTGGTCGCCGTCACCAGGGAGGTGTCGAGCAGAATCAGCTGATTCGGTTTGTCGTCGACAAAGCCGATGGTCGACAGCCCCTCGGGCGCGTCGTCTTTGACCTTGAAGGTCATGGTCATCAGTTCGCCTTCGCCCGAAATGCCCGCCAGACACATGCCCGTCAGCCAGACCTCGCCCTGACGGTTGGCGGGCTTGGTGTTGGCGGTGTTGGTGTCCATGTTATTCATGATGCCGACCGCTTCGGCGCTGAGGCATTCCAGCACCGCCGTGTCATATTTCAGATAAATGCCGACAGCGCCGATCTCGGTGACCTGCGACACCGACAGCGTCACCGTCACCGTGTCACCGGGGGCGGCGGCGGCTGTGCCGACCGTGATCGTTGCGGACGGTGCCGCCGATACGGGCAGGATCCACAGCATCAGGCAGGCGAGCGTCAGAAGCCACGCCGCGGCTTGTTTGTAACGTTTCAAGGGAAACCCCTCCTCTTTCGGTTCGTTCTGTCCTCCATTATACCAATACTTTATGAAAAAATCTATACTTTCTCAAAAAAAGCCTTGACATATCGGAATTTATACTCTATAATAAGCGACTGTAAAGCTTTTCACTTTTACAGACAAGGAGATGCAGTACCCGTGGCGAAGAATCTGGACATTCCGCTACTGTACGACTTTTACGGCGAGCTTCTCACCGATAAACAGTGCAACATGATTGAACTGTACTACCATCAGGATTTGTCGCTGTCGGAAATCGCCGAAATCGTCGGCATCTCCCGCCAGGGCGTGCGCGACTCCGTCAAGCGCGCCGAAGCCCAGCTGATCGAAATGGAGACCCAGCTCGGCATGGCCGCCCGCCTCAGACGCATCAATGCGGGGTTGTCCGATATTGTGCGCGCGGCGCTCACCTTGCAGGATGAAAACACCGCGTGCGGCGGTCCCTCCGTCATTACCGAACAAGCCACGCGCATCGTCAATCTGGCGACCGCGCTCACCGAACGCTAAAAGGAGGCGAAGAGATTGGCTTTTGAAGGATTGTCCGAAAAGCTCTCCGCCGCTTTCAAGAAATTGCGCTCCAAAGGCAAGCTTTCCGAAGCGGACGTGAAGGAAGCGATGCGGGAAGTGCGCCTCGCCCTTCTCGAAGCGGACGTCAACTACAAGGTGGCCAAGGACTTCACCGCCACCGTCACCGAACGCGCCGTCGGTCAGCAAGTCATGGAAAGCCTGACCCCCGCGCAGATGGTTATCAAAATCGTCAACGAGGAGCTCATCGCTCTTATGGGCGGCGAAGCCGCTCCTCTGGCACATAGCAGTAAACCGCCCACCGTCATCATGATGTGCGGTCTGCAAGGCTCGGGTAAAACCACCCACTCCGCCAAGCTCGGTCGCTATCTCAAGTCCAAGGGACACCGCCCGCTCCTCGTGGCGTGCGACGTGTACCGCCCCGCCGCTATCACCCAGTTGAAGGTGGTCGGCGAGCAGGTCGGCGTGCCTGTGTTTGAGATGGGCACCATCAATCCCGTGGACATCGCCACCGCCGCCATCAAGCACGCGCGCGATCACGGCAACGACTACGTCCTGCTGGATACCGCCGGTCGCCTGCATATCGACGAAGAGCTGATGAACGAGCTCAAGAACGTCAAGGCCGCCGTCGAGCCGCAGGAGATCCTGTTCGTCATCGACGCGATGATCGGTCAGGACGCGGTGCGCGTTGCCAAGGAATTCCACGATGCGCTGGGTATCACCGGCGTCATCCTCACCAAGCTCGACGGCGACACCCGCGGCGGTGCGGCCCTCTCGGTCCGCGCAGTCACCGGACAGCCGATCAAGTTTATCGGTACGGGTGAAAAGCTCGACAACCTCGAAGCGTTCCACCCCGAACGCATGGCATCCCGCATCCTCGGTATGGGCGATGTGATGTCCCTCATCGAAAAAGCCGAACAGCAGATCAGCGAGAAAGAAGCCGAAGCGCTCGCCAAAAAAATGCGTGAAAATCGCTTCGACCTGAACGATATGCTCGATCAGTTCCGCCAGATCAAAAAGATGGGCGACATCAAAGGCATGCTCGGCATGATCCCCGGCATGGGTCAGAAACTCAAGGACGTGGAAATCGACGAGCGCCAGTTTGATCGCATCGAAGCGATCATCCTGTCCATGACGCCCGCCGAACGCGAAAAGCCCTCCATCATCAATCCCTCCCGCAAACGGCGTATCGCCGCGGGCAGCGGCATGAAGGTGGAAGACGTCAACCGCCTGCTCAAACAGCACGAGCAAATGTGCCAGATGATGAAGCAGATGAACGGCGGCGGCAAGGGCACCAAGAAAAAGAAGGGCAAGCGCCACGGCATGCTCCCGGGACTCGGCGGCCCCGGCTTCCCCGGCGGTTTCCCCGGCGGCGGTTTCCCGATGGGATAACCACCCGCATGATTCCCGAATTCGGATCGCAAAGATTTGTTCTGCGCGGTTTGAAGATAAAAGATTCCGGCATACTATTACATGGAGGTCATTAACTATGGCAGTCAAAATCCGTCTGCGCCGCATGGGCGCCAAAAAAGCTCCGTTTTATCGCATCGTTGTGGCTGATTCCCGCTATCCCCGCGACGGCCGCTGCATCGACGAAGTCGGCTACTACAACCCCCTCACCGATCCGATCGATCTGAAGGTGGATACCGAAAAGGTGCAAAAGTGGATCAAGAACGGCGCTCAACCCACCGACACGGTGAAGTCTCTGCTGAAGAAGGCTGGCATCTGATTAACAGACGCTCTGGAAAGAAAGGAAGTACCACACTATGAAAGACCTGTTGAAAGTCATTGCGCAAGGTTTGGTTGAAAACCCCGACGCCGTCACCGTCGAACAAGACGAGCCGGCTGAGGACGGCACCATCGTTCTCCACTTGCACGTGGCCGAAGACGACATGGGTCGTGTTATCGGCAAGCAAGGCCGCATTGCCAAGGCGATGCGCACCGTTATGCGTGCCGCGGCTACCCGTCAAGACTTGCGTGTGTCCGTTGAAATCGACTGACACGGTCCCCCGCTCCGTTTTTGGACAGACTCGCTCTTTCAAGATCGGATAACAAGCCCCTTATCTCCAGCAAATATCCTGACAAAAAAACAGCGACCTTTTTTCAAAGGTCGCTGTTTTTTTATGCGGTATTACCAGTCACCGTCCTCGACGTTGTCGCCGGGGGTGGGGTCGATCGTGCCCGTATTGTCCGAATCAATGGACAGATCGGGTTCCGCGGGCGGATTGCCGCTGGCGATGTTGTAAATCGTGAAGGTGTCCATCATGTCCACCTCGGCGTCTCCGTTCTGATCGGCGATCGCCAGCGACGCGCCCGTGAGCGCCGTGCCGCCCGACGTGGCTTGGAAGACCGCCATCGCATCCAGCATATCCACGGCGCCGTCCCGGTTGATGTCACCCGCGCAATAGTCAATGGCGGTAATGGTGATGGTATCGGTCAGTCCCGACGAGGTTTTGGCAGTGGCGGTAAAGGTGCCTGTGCCGCGCACGCCGTAAAAGCCGTCACCGGCGCTCTCAACGATCGACTCATCGCTGAACGTATAGGTCGTCTCCAGCGCCTTACTGCCGACCGCGGTGCCGAAATCACTCTTCAGATAGAAGCCGCTCTGATTGTAAACCAGATACTGATCGGCGGCGGGCTTTGCCGCGCAGAAAAACGCGGGAATCGACAGCGTAAGACTGGTTGGCGGGGAGGTCTTCCCGACCAGAATATCAATCTTCGCTTCCGGTTTCAAAAAGGCAACATACAAGATCACCATGTCGCCTGCCTTCATATCGGCGGTCATATAAAAATCGCCGATTGCCATGCCGTCCACGTAATCGATCACGCCGTCTACGCCGATCAATTGCGCATACACAAACTCACCGCCCTTG
The DNA here is from genome assembly GCA_045540655.1 of Acutalibacteraceae bacterium. Lineage (GTDB taxonomy): Bacteria > Bacillota > Clostridia > Oscillospirales > Acutalibacteraceae > RGIG1959. Next base: position 6,139 of record JAZQHP010000112.1, on the reverse strand, counting down.
CATTTAAAGGTGAATTCGTGATCAATATCCGCCGTAAACGCATACGCATTATATATGACTTGCTTGTCCTGAATATAAACCGTTTGTGTGCCTCTCTGCAATGTCACCATATTCGCCGAGGTATCCACCGTTATGTTTTTGACAACGGTGTTGCCGTTGTAGTCATATCTCATGTGTATATAGGCATTGTCGGTGACAGGCGTAGTATCGATGACGGTAAATGTACCGTCGCCGTTGTCCTGTAAATAGTCCGTATCCGTGGTAGTGAATCGAACGTTGGCATCCATGTTGGACGGAATGACGATATATTGCGGTTGAATGATATCGCCGACGTGTGTCCGGATCGAACTGTCAACCGAATACACACCGTCTTTGGTGTAAGCAGTCGATTTTGCGATCGACACATCAAACGTGACACCGCCCTTATAGGCGACATCGGTGGAAAACATGTAGATATAATAGGTTTTGCCCGCCTCGTACCGATCCACCGTGAAAAAGCCGGTCTCAAACCCCTCGGCCACGTCATATGCCATGTTGGTTCCGTCTTCGGACAAAATCTCTGCGGAGATCATCACATCACTGTTAGCGGTAATCTCATAAATGCCGTCGTCAGGCACGGTAAAGGCGGCGGTTGCCGCACCGAATACGCCGTTGAGCAACACGTTATACGTCCCCTCGCCGTTCCACGTCAGCGGCTCTCTCACCGTCACGCGGACGCGGTCGGTCTGTCCGTTGGAGGCGGTTGCCACGACCACCGTACTGCCGACGCCGACGGCGTGCATCAGATTGTTGTCCGTGTCAAATTCCACAACGCCCTCGGTCGCCGCTTCCCACGTGACCGTCACGCTGTCATCCGCACTTTCGTAGTACAGCATGCCCCATTCGTGCAGTGCCATCGGAACCTCCTTCAACCCATACAGGATGTCGAAGGAATCCTCCGCCGCAAACACCGCGGGCACCGCCGCGAGCAGCATCGCCAGCGCCAAAACCAGCGCAAGCGTGGCTTTCCACCATTGTTTCATCATCATGGACCCGTCCTTTCGTCACCGTCTGTTTTGAGAGCGGCGTTGGTTACAGCTTCATTTTACTATATGTAAACTCGTTTGTCAATGCTTTTTTCGTTTGCCGTTCATCCGCCGGATACGCGTGCATACAGCTTAAAGGCATCCACCATATCGATGACGCCGTCGCCGTTGTAGTCCGCCTGCGGCGTGGTCGCGAGCTGGAACTGACCCGAGGACACACCCGCATACAACAAGAACGCATCGTTCATGTCCAGTGCTCCGTCTGCGTTGATGTCGCCCGGATCCACTTCGTCCACGACGGTGTAATGGACCTTGACGTCCTCTTCCACATACGCTTCCAAAAACTTGCCTTGCGACCGCGGACCATCGTAATACACATCTTTCAGCCGGTAGCAATCGTAAAACGCCCACTCGCCGACCGCCGTCACGCTGCCCGGGATCGACACAGCGCGCAGCCTGCTGCAGTAGTAAAACGCAGATGACGCAATAAGCGTCGTGCCGTCGCGGACCACGACCGTGCCGTCGATATCGCCATCGGCGCCAATCAGGTATGTGTGAAGATACAACACACCCTCGGACCAATTGGCTTCGTCCTTCGCATACGCCGTTCCCGAAACCACCCACCTGCCGATGGCTTTGATGTTGTCCCCGACGGCAATGTCCGACAGCGCCGTACAATCAAAAAACGCCCGGTCGCCGATGGCGGTGACGCTGTCGGGAAGGGTAATGCTTGTCAGCGACGTGTTCTCGTAGAACGCCTCATCCCCGATCGCCGTCACCGGATACCCGACAAGAGTGTCGGGTACGGTCAGCGCCGTCGCATCCCCGGTATAGCCTTCAATAACAACCGTCCGGTCCTTGAGCAACGCATACAAATAGCCTTCACTTTCTCCGATGGCCGCCGTGTGATCCTGTTTGATATCTTCCTCGAATAGTCCGAGGGCTTCGACTTCCTCCCGGCTTCCCCCGTAATACACGTCAACGCGCAAGGGGCTCGGGAATCCTTGTTCGATCGTCCGCACACTGCTCGGAATCAGCATTCTCGTGCCTTGCCAGTCCACGCAAGACTTCTCGGCAATCAGGGTCGTACCGTCGCGGATCACCAGATCGCCGGTTTTATCATAAGACACATACACCAGATAATTGCCGACATACAGCGCGCCGTCGTCCCAGTTGGCTTCGTCGTTATAATACGCTGTTCGGGACAACGCTCCGTAGCCGATGGAGGTGACGTTGTCCCCGATGACGATATCGGACAGTGCCTTGCACTCATAAAACGCCGCTCCGCCAATGGAGGTGACGCTGTCGGGGAGCACCATGCTTTGGATGGCGGTCTCTTGGTAAAACGCTTTCGCTCGGATCGCCGTGACCGCCTTCCCGTCGATATGCGACGGCATAACAAGGTCGCACGCCGTGCCGGCATACCCATCCACCGTCACCGTTCCGTCTTCAGTTACATAATACCCCCAGCCATCCTGTTCGCCGATCTCAGAAACGCCGTAATACCACCCGGCGCGACGAAGGAAATCATAATTATAATCATCCGTTTGGTCGACTGTCAGATTGGTCTCGCGGGTGGTTGGATCGCCTGCATAGTACACCGCCGACAGATTGCTATTGAACGCCGCACGTTCCACGGTCAGCACCCCCGCCGGCACACGCACCCGCTCGAGCATTTCACAATTCGAAAACGCACTCACTCCCACCGTAGTCACGCTGTCGGGAATCACCACGGCGCGCAGCGTGCTGCAGTAGTAAAACGCAGATGACGCAATAAGGGTGGTGCCGTCGCGGATCGCGAAAAAGGCGTTGATATCCTCGGAGGCTTCCATCAGATACGGTCCGTAATACAGCACGCCGTCAATACGGTTGGCAGGATCGTTGGCATACGCCGTACCCGAAAGCACGCCCCATCCGAGCGAGGTCACGCCGCTCGGAAGGACAATGTCCGCCAGCGCTTCGCAACCACTAAAAGCGCGATCCCCGATGGTGGTCACACCCGCAGGAATCTCGATTTTCTCCAGAGAGGTGCAATCGGAAAACGCCCGAACACCAATGGTGGTCACGCCCTCAGAAATCCCGACGTCCTTCAGAGAGGTGCAGCCGAAAAACGCCAAATCCCCGATAGTGGTGACGCCCGCAGAGATCTCGATGTTCTCCAGAGAGGTGCATCTGGAAAACGCGTTATCGTCAATGACGGTGACACCCTTCGGGATGCCGATCTCTGTCAGACCGGTGCATTCCAGAAAGGCTTCCTCGCCGATCACCGTCACGCTTCCGTCCGCGGGAATCACACTGGCTGTGCACCCCACCGCCAGCGTGCGGGAAGCGGTTTCAATCACGCAGTTGCCGTCGCTGTGATAGATCGGGTTACCCTCCTCGACGTTAAGCGAGGTCAGCGCGGGATTCCCGAAAAACGCTCCGGGCTTCACAAAGGTAACACCGCTCCCGAGCGTCACCTTTTCCAGCGCATCGCAGTAACTAAACACCTGATAATAAATTTCCCCCTGCGGAACAGTCACTTCTGTCAGGGAATCGCAACCGTAGAATGCGCCCTGCTCCATAACCGCCCCTTCCAGCGTCAGCTCGCTGAGTTGATCGCAACTCTCAAACGCCCAATAGCCGATCGACGCTTCTGCGCCGATACTCAGATGTTGGATACCCGTCCGGTGGAATGCATAGTCGCCGATGGTCGCCTTATCCGCAATCGTCAGCGTCGTCAACGACGCATCGTTGTAAAAGGCTTGGTCTCCGATGGTCACACCGCTTCCGATCGTCACCTCCGACAACGCGTCGCATTCGTAGAAGCATTGCCGGTCCAGCGTCACGCCGTCTTCAATGACAACCTTTTCAATCGACGGCAAACCGCTGAATGTACCGTACGAGCTGGTCATATGACTGCCGGCTTTGATCGTCACATTTTTCAGGGATGTGCAACCGTCAAACGCGTTCCGTCCGACCTTCACATCCTCGGCATACACCGTCACATCGGTCAGCGATGTACAACCGGCGAATGCCTTACTGCCGATGGAAGTGACACTCGCGGGAATCACGATTTCTTCCAGAGAGGTGCAGCCGGCAAACGCCGAATCGCCGATGGTGGTGACACCGTCGGGAATGACAATTCGACTCAGCGAAGAGCAATACATGAACGCAGACGAGCCGATATACGTCACGCCGGAAGGAATATTCACTGTTCTAAGGTTGGTGCAATCGTAAAACGCTCTCGAGCCGATATACGTCACATTGTCCGGCAAAATCACCGACGGCAAGGATGTGCATCCGCTGAAAGCGTCGCCTCCGATTGTCGTAACGCTGGTCGGCAACGATATGTCGGTCAGCTTGTCGCACCCTCGGAACGCACACAATCCGATAACCTGAATGCCGTTGCTGACCTTCACCGTTTCAAAAACCGATCGGCCGTAAAAGACGGGTCCGCCGGCGGAGTTGCAATCAATCGCCACAACAGGAAACGCTTGGTCGCCTTGCTGGACGGTGCTCAGAACCACCGAGGACGGGACCGTCAGATATCTGGACGCGACGGTGCTGTATACGATCGCATAGCCACCGTACGACTCCATGTACTCCACCTCATACTTTCCCGTGACGTCGGTGTAGACGGTCGCCGACACGTTCATCGTCGCTGTCAGCACCATCGTCAGCAGAAGCATCCCGGTCAGTACGCTGCGAATAACCCATTTCATGGTCATCATCCTTTTTTATAGATTTAAAATAAACCGTCAATCGACGTAATCATCCAGCACCCAGCCCCACTCGTCACGTGCAGGTACGTACACATAGAGCCATTCGCCCTTCCGTTCGTACGCTCTCAGCTCAAAATTGTTGGGGATGCCCTTATCCACCTTGGCATATTCCGTCCCCGCGCCCGCCCGCAGAACGATGCCGTCGGAGGAGTTGACGTGGTAAACCAGCGGAGGATCGTATGGTATCACATTGGTGTCTCCCGCCGCAACATAGTCGTCTTTCACCCAGCCGAATCGCGTCTGTCCTTCGTGCACCACGCTCACATATGCCCAGCCTCGCTCCCGACCGTAAACCGTCAGGGAGCTGTAGTTCGGGATCTGACAGATTTTCTCGTAGGTCGTGTCCGGTCCTTTGCGCAGATTCAGCGGATCGCCGTCACGCGTTTTCACGTGCATCGTCTCCCCTTCCCCGACTTCAAAGGAAGGATCCACCACGCCGTCGCTTCGTTTTGTCGTGGTCGTGGTGGCGGCGGTCATGGTGGTCGGCGCAGTGGTGGGCGCGGTCGTCAGCGAATCGGCCGGCATCGTGGTCGCCGCCGTCTGGCTTTGCGCGGGGTAAAACGTCGGAGCATCGTTGGGTGCGAACACGCGGATCGCCCATATCGTCATCACGATCAGCAGTGCCAGCACCAGTGTGCCGCCCACGGCCGTCAGAATCCACGGAAGCGGCGAACGCTTCGGCTTCTCCGGCTGTCGGACGGGCATCACCGCTTCGCGGAGCTCCTCATACGCCGCGTCGCCGATCGGCGGAACATACACCACTTCCGACCCGGGCGCTGTCTCGGGGATGGGCGCATCCACGCCGACGGGCTTCGGCACAGACGCCGTCTGCGGCACGCGATCGGAGGCGGTATCGCTGTCGGATGTCGTCGCCGTCTCGCTCACAGCTTCGCTTGTTGTCTCCTGTAAGGGGGGCGATGCCGTCTTGGTTTCCGACACCTCCGTCGGCGTGTCGGGCAAGGTCTGACGCGCACCGCACATAATGCAAAAAAGCGCATCGTCCTCAATCCCGGTTCCGCACTGCATACAATATTTCATGATAATTCCTCCGCATTCCTCGGTCATCATAGCCATGCCCTGCTTATAAAATGAACCTAAGATTTTGAATATTATAAGTATAGCACTTACGACGCCTGACCGCAAGGGGAAATCCGCATGAACAACGCGAATTTACAGGTTGACAGTGTACCGCCGTGTAGGGGCGGATATCATGTCAAGAGCATGATTGTATACAACCTGTGTAAGGTGATTGTATACACATTTACAGCCTCGAAATTTTACGATTAAGTAGCTTTCCGTCGATGGCGGAAAACTCTGCAATCTTATAATTACGGTAGCAAACAATAAAGG
>JAZQHP010000111.1:0-52517 GCA_045540655.1 Acutalibacteraceae bacterium | reverse complement strand
TCGGGAAAAAGTATGCTTGCGAAGCGACTGCCGACGATTCTGCCCGATATGACCGCCGAAGAAGCATTGGAAGCGACTAAAATTCATTCGATCGCAGGCACACTGCCGGGCGGCATCGGACTGCTCAAAGAGCGTCCGTTCCGCGCCCCGCATCACAGCATTTCGGCACCCGGTCTGACAGGCGGTGGTTCCGTGCCGCAACCGGGCGAGGTATCGCTGGCACACCACGGTGTGCTGTTTTTGGACGAACTGCCCGAATTCTCCCGCACCACCATGGAAAGCCTTCGACAGCCACTCGAGGACGAACGTGTGACCATCTCCCGCGTTCACGCTTCACTGACCTATCCATGTTCGTTTATGCTGGTTGCCGCGATGAATCCCTGTCCGTGTGGCTATTTCGGACATCCCACCAAGCAATGCACCTGCTCTTCAAAAGCTGCCCAGCAATACTTATCGCGCATTTCCGGACCGCTTCTTGACCGCATCGATATTCATGTGGAAGTGCCGCCGGTGGATTTCGACAAGCTCAACGCCAAAGAAAAATCCGAAAGCTCCGCCGATATCCGCGCCCGCGTCAACCGTGCCCGCGCGATTCAGCAACGCCGTTTTGCCGGCACGGATATCCTCAGCAACGCGCACATTCCTGCCGGACGGCTCAAGGAGTTTTGCGTCCTGACCGATGCCGCCTCCGCGATGCTTCGCGTGGCGTTCGATGCGATGGGACTGTCCGCACGCGCGTATGACCGTCTGCTGAAAGTGTCACGCACCATTGCCGACCTGGACAACAGTGATATGATTGAGGATCGTCACGTTGCCGAAGCCCTGCAATACCGCAGTCTGGATCGGAAATATTGGGAAAGTCGCTGAATATGCAAAAAAAGCCTTGCAAGGACCGCGTCCTTGCAAGGCTTTTTATCGTATGTGTTGTTACAGCACCTGCGGAAGTACCAACGCGGCAACAATCACCGCACCGAGTACAATCCGATACCAGCCGAACGGCTTGAAATCGTGCTTCTGAATAAAGTTCATCAGGAAACGGATGGCCAGCAATGACACCACAAAGGATACCGTGGTGGCAACGCCGAGTGCCAACCACTCCACACCGCTCACTTGTACGCCTTCCATGAGCAGTTTGAGAAGTTTCAGTCCGCTCGCGCCCGCCATCACGGGGATCGCCATGAAGAAGGAAAACTCCGCCGCCACCGTACGCGAGGTGCCAAGCAAGGAGGCACCGAGGATCGTCGAGCCGGAACGCGATGTGCCGGGGATCAGCGCCAGCATCTGAAACATGCCGATGAAAAATGCCGTTTTATAGTTGACATCCTCGGCTGTCAGATATTTCGGATAACGCACCATGCTTTCGATCACAATAAACGCCACACCGTAGACAATCAGCGCCGCGGCAATCACCAGAAGTTCCGCGATCGGATTGGCGGTGAAGAGATCGTTCATCGGATCGTCAATCAGCAAACCGACAATCGCGGCAGGAACACTGGCGATCAGTACTTTCACCCAGAGTTGCAATGTATACTGTTTTTCCGCTTTGTCTTTTTTCGGAGAAAACGGATTGAGTCGATGGAAATACAGCACAAGCACCGCCATGATCGATCCAAGCTGGATGAACACTTCAAAAAACTCCTTGAAGCTGTCGCTCATCGCCATCGGCCAGATGGCATCGAGCAGTTTCAGATGCCCTGTACTGCTGATGGGTAACCACTCGGTGATCCCCTGTACAATGCCTTGTACAATGGATTGCAGGATTAAAATGAAGGTGTCCACAAAGCGTACCTCCTGTCAGAATCGGATTACAGATCGATTTCGTTGAGAAGGTCGCGAAGCAGAATTACTTCATCGGGAGAGAGCGTGCAACCCTTGCCCATTTTCGCGTGCTCGGGCGCCCAGTCACGAATATCATACTTCGGAGGACGGTCGTTCCAGCTGATCAGATTCAGCTCCTTCGTCCAGCCGGACGGCGACTGCGACAGTACGCCGCACTCCTTTACGATCTCATATTTCAGTTCTGCCATGAGAATCACTCCTTTAACACAAAGTCACTATATCAATATAGTATTCTAAACAATCGGTATGACCGTCTTTGCCAAAAAATTACGGTTGGAATACCGTTCCGCCTGCCGCATCGATCGCCACGATCAGCGGGAAATTTTCGATTTCCAGACGCTTGACCGCTTCACAGCCCAAATCTTCATAGGCGATCACTTCACAGGATCGCACGCACTGTGCCGCCAGAGCGCCCGCACCGCCGATAGCGCACAAATATACAGCACCGTTGCGGCGGATCGCTTGCACGACATCGTCGTTGCGCTCTCCCTTACCGATCGTTGCACACAGTCCGAGATCATGAAGAGTCGGTGTAAACGAATCCATGCGCGAGGAAGTGGTCGGTCCGCAAGCGCCGATCGGCATGCCTTCGGGGGCAGGTGTCGAACCGGAATAATAAACAGCGGCACCGCTCAGTTCAAACGGCAACGGTGCCGATTCACGAAGCGCCGTCATGATGCGTTTGTGTGCCGCATCGCGCGCGGTATACACCGTACCGCTCAACAAAATACGGTCGCCCGCGCGAAGCGTGGGCGCCACTGACGGAAGCTCATCTGTATGAATATGTACCGTAGGATCAGCTCCCTTTTGTCGAATCGGGGTCAACCGCTTCTTCGCGACGACGAATGTCGGACAACAAGGTCTCGATGTGTCCCTCGCCCTTTTTCTTTTGCACATCCGCGAGGAAACGGCTTTGTTTCGTCTGACTCTTCAGGTCGTCCAGGAAACTGTCCAGACGCTGAATGGTGTCCACACTGCGCTGATGCGCATTTTCAAAATACGATTCGCTGAGCACACGGGCTTCGATCACCAGACCGCTCATATCGCCGATCACCTGACGGTATTTGGCGTTCTGATCCATCAGGATACGGTTTTGCTCGGTCAGCTGACGAATCGTTTCGTTGGCGTCATCCAGTTCGGAGGTTTCGCAAGCCGCCGCTTCCTCCGCTTTTTCAGCCTGTTCGCGGAGACGCAGGATCTCCTGCTTGTACGCTTTGGCGAGCGCCGTCAGCTTGGCAACCTGCTCACGAAGAGAGTCTGCCTCCGCCTGCGCTTCCTCCATCGCTTTGGCGGCATGCTCCGCGCGCGCCACCGAAGCGGCGATTGTTTCCTCGGCTGCTTCGCAACGCGACTCAAGGTCACGCACGCGCACTGTTTGCGCCATCTTCAGATCATCAATGTATTCCAGGACGTCATCCTTATGAAATCCCCGAAAACCAATGCGAAATTGTCCTTTTTCCGCCACGATGGTCCCCGCCTTTCATCTTCTGTTTCGCCGAAACGACACTTTTTCACAATTATAAATTAGTATAGCATATCCTTTTACAAAAAACAACACCTGTTTTTCGAACTTTTGAAAAAAGGTCCGATCATGCTGTTCCTCTCCTCGCGGAGGGAGCGCACAATCGGACCTTTTTCGGTTGTCACTCTTCCGTAACTTCACGGCGGCGAAAGAGCAGAGACACACACCAGATGCCCGCAATCGCCACCACCGTATAGATGATACGCGCCAGCAGTCCGTCCATGCCGCCACCGATCCACGCCACCAGATCAAACTGGAACAAACCGATGCTGCCCCAGTTGAGCGCGCCGATGATCACAAGCAACAATGCCAATCGATCCAACAACATGCCGTTTTTCCTCCTTTACTTGGGATATGACTAGTATGATACCCAAAGAGGAAGAATATTCACGGATTATTCGTTTGGCAATAAGCACGCGCGAAGCGCATCGAACGACGCAACCTGCATGGTCGGCGTAATAGCAGGCGGTGCGGAGGCACCGCCCGGATTATACCAACAGGTGTCAATCCCGGCAAGATTGCCGCCCTGAATATCCGAGGTCAGCGAATCACCGATTACCAGCATTTTTCGTTTATCGCTCTCTTTGATATGGGCAAGCACATACTCAAAAAACGGCGCCGACGGTTTGTCCGCCCCGATTTCTTCGGAAATGAACACCTGTCCGACGTACGGCAACATGCCGCTGTCCGCCAGACGTGTGTGTTGAACGGACGCGCTGCCGTTGGTAATTATACAAATATCGTAACGGTCACAAAGGTCCCGCAGGAGGTCGAGGGCACCCGGCAACATAAACCCTCGGGTGCCGAGCGTTTGCATATACGCGGCGTTGAACGCCGCGGCATCCACCCCGTCCACTCCCAGCCGCTCAAACAGCTGTTCAAACCGTTTTACCTTGAGGCGTTCGCGACGGATTTCGCCGCGTTCAAGCTGTTGCCAGAGCACTCGGTTGATCTCGTGATATATCTCACGCACGGCCGCCGTATACGGCAAGCCGTAGCGCTCCATCGTCGATTGCAGACCGAACGCCTCACTTTTGCAAAAATCCAGCAAGGTTTCATCGGCATCCATCAGCAACGTGGTGTATTGCAAGCAAACCACTCCTTACATTTCAAAAAATGAAATCTGGCTGGACTGCGGCAAGCCTTCAAGAGCGCCGAGTTCGCGAAGCGATTCCACAATCGCTTTACTGATACCTGTGCGTTCCTGCAATTCGTCCACCGAGAAATACGGCTCACCGTCGCGTCCGTTCATCAGACCTTCCGCCGCCGCACCGCCCAGACCCGCAATCGAGCTGAACGGCAAACGCAGACCGTCTTCTTCGGGGATGTACTTGCGCGCGTGGGATTTATACAGATCCACAGGCAAAAACTTAATGCCGCGAAGCATCGCTTCGTACACAATGTGCATCATATCCGCCACGCCCTGCTCCTTAGCGCTCGCCTCGCGACCGCGGGCGCGGATGTCATCCATCGTTTGTTTGACGTAATCCACGCCTTTCATCACGATCGCGGCATCCATATCTTCACCGCGGACGGTGAAATACGCCGCATAGTAAGCGTCGGGACGATGCACTTTATACCATCCCACACGCAGAGCCGCAATGCAGTATGCCGCGGCGTGGGCTTTCGGGAACATGTACTTGATCTTCAGGCAGGAATCAATGTACCAATCCGGCACATTATGCTCCTTCATGGTCTCCTTCCATTCGTCCCACTGCGCACATTTTCCTTTGGCAACCAATCCTTTACGCACATTTTCCATGATCTTAAATGCCGTAAGCGGTTCAAGACCCTTTTGCATCAGATACACCATGATGTTATCACGGGTACCGATCACTTCGGAAATGGTGCACGTGCCGTTGTGGATCAGCTCCTGCGCGTTACCGAGCCACACGTCAGTGCCGTGAGACAGGCCCGAAATCTGCAACAGGTCGGCAAACGACTGCGGATTCGCTTCCACCAGCATCTGACGCACAAACGGTGTGCCCATTTCAGGCAGGGACAACGTGCCTGTATTACAGCCGAGCTGTTCCTCCGTCAGTCCGAGCGGTTCGGGCGATGTGAACAGCCGATACACATCGGGGTCGGACATGGTCACATCCATCACGGAGATGCCGCTGAATTCTTCCAGATACTTATAGGTGGTCGGAATGACGTGACCGAGGTTATCCAGCTTCAGGATCGTATCATGAATGGAATGGAAATCAAAATGCGTCGTGATTACTTCGGAATTGGGGTCATCGGCAGGGTGCTGAAGCGGGGTGAAATCTTCCGCCTCATAGTCGTTGGGAACAACGACCATGCCGCCGGGGTGCTGACCCGTGGTGCGTTTGACACCCGAGCAACCGATGGCAAGGCGCGTGCGTTCCGCATTGCTGAACACCAGTCCGCGTTCTTCTTCGTACTTTTTGACATAGCCGAATGCTGTCTTATCCGCCACCGTCGAAATCGTTCCGGCTTTAAACACGTGGTTAGGCGGGAACAACGTTTCGGTATAGCGGTGCGCGCGGGTCTGATATTCGTCGGCAAAGTTCAGATCGATATCCGGTGCTTTGTCGCCGTCGAATCCGAGGAAGGTTTCAAACGGAATCTCATGACCGTCACGGTCGAGTTCCTTTCCGCACTGCGGACAGGTTTTCGGCGGCAGATCAAATCCCGAGCCGACCTCACCTTTGGTGAAAAATTCGGAATAACGGCAATAGCGGCAGACATAGTGCGGCGCGAGCGGGTTGACTTCGGAAATACCCGACATATGCGCGACAAAGGACGAGCCGACCGAACCACGGGAACCGACCAGATACCCGTTGTCTTCCGAGTTTTTCACGAGCTTTTGCGCAATCATATACAACACCGCAAAGCCGTGCTTGACGATGGATGTCAGCTCGCGGTCAAGGCGGGCACGCACGATTTCGGGGAGCGGATCGCCGTATTTCGCTTTGGCGCGTCCCCAGGTAATCTCCTGTAGCTCCTCATCGGCGCCGTCAATACGCGGTGAATAGGTGCCGGTCGGGATCGGGCGGATCTTCTCGACACGATCGGCAATGGCGTTGGTATTTTCAACGACCACCTCATACGCCTTCTCCGGACCGAGATACGCAAATTCTTTGAGCATTTCTTCGGTCGTGCGGAAATAAAGCGGCGCTTGCTGATCGGCATCGGTAAAGCCCTTGACCGCTTGCAGAATCCGACGGAATTCTTCATCCTCGGGATCCATAAAATGCACATCGCAGGTCGCACACACGGGAATATTCGTTTTTTCGCCGAGGCGCACGATGGTACGGTTGAAATCCTTGAGCTGTTCTTCGTCACGCGCGGTACCGTTGCGCACCATAAACGCGTTGTTGCCGAGCGGCTGGATTTCCAGAAAATCATAAAACTTGGCGATATCACACAGCTCGCCCCACGGACGCCCTTGCACCACGGCTTCAAACAGCTCGCCCTGTTCGCAAGCCGACCCGATCAACAGACCTTCGCGATGCTCGAGAAGCTTTGTCTTTGTAATACGCGGGCGGGTGTGATAGTTTTCAAGGTGCGACCAGGAAATCAGTTTATACAGATTCTTAAGACCCACCAGATTCTGAGCGATCAGAATCATATGATAGGCTTTAAAACCCTTACTGCTGCCGCCTTTGAGCCCGACGTTGATATCTTCAACACACTCAATACCGCGCGACGATTTCATTTCTTCAATCAGCTTGATATAAATCATCGCGAGTACCCGCGCATCGTCGCAGGCGCGATGGTGATTGAAGGGCGGCAGCGACAATGCTTTCGCCACCGTATCCAGCTTATGATTGCGCAGATGCGGATAGAGTGCACGGGCAATCGGCACCGTGTCAACAGATGTGAACGGATAGTCCATGCCACAGCGTTCGGCAGCACGCTTCACAAAGCCGGTGTCGAACGGCGCATTATGCGCCACCAGGACACAGGCGTCCCCGCAAAACTCATAAAACGCACGAAGCGCCTCTTCTTCGTTCGGTGCATCCTTCACCATATCGTTTGTGATACCGGTAAGTTCCGTGATACGGGCGGGAATGGGGATGCCGGGATTGACAAATGTATTGAATTCCTCGAGCACTTCCCCGCCTTTGACACGCACCGCACCGATCTCGGTGATGCGGTCATCCGCTTGCGACAGACCCGTGGTTTCCAGATCAAATACGATACATTCCTCCTGCAAAGAGCCGCAGAACGGACCGTTTACCACCGGGATCATATCGTTGATGAAATACGCTTCCACGCCGTAAAGGATCTTGATGTCCTTACCATCCTTACTGAGCTTGGCGGCGGTATTCATCGCGTCGGGGAACGCCTGCACCACGCCGTGATCGGTCACCGCCACCGCAGGATGTCCCCACAGTGCCGCGCGGCTGACAAGATCCGAGCATTCCGTCACGGCATCCATCGACGACATTTTGGTGTGCATATGCAGTTCGACACGCTTCTTTTCCGCGTGATCCATTTTCTGATATTTGGCGACCAGTGCGAGCGAACGCAACCGAAGTACATTGCACTTGGCAAACTCATTGTAATCATAGCTACCCTGCGCCAGCACACAAACGCCGTTGTTTACCGCGCTGAGCGCTTCGATTTTCTGCTTGTCACGTTTTTTATCCAGCCACATGTTGACCGTGACCGAGCCGGTGCGATCGGACAGATGGAATTCGTGCAACACGCGCGTACCGTCGCGACTTTCGCGCTGTTCCTTTTCTTTGCCGAACACCTCACCCCACACGCACACCACACTGCCGTCGGGTTCGATATCGCGGATCGGCGTAGGCATATCGCGGATATCCTTGCCCCAGATGGTCTGCGCAGTTTCCAGATAGATCGGCAGTCCGCTCGAAGGCGGTGCATTGAAATTAACGCCGCCCGTTTTCGGCTTCAAAGCGGGCGCTCCTTCGTTTTTGGGAGCCGCCGCCTGTGCCGCCGCCAAGGCGGCAAGGCGCTGTTCTTCCTTTTCCTTTTCTTTCGCCAGCACATTATCCATGGCGCCGCGATATTGCTCGTCGTTTTCATCGACACTGTTTTCTCCGTGGAAAACAACGCGAACGCGACGAGACAGCATATCGCCGATAAACAGCTGCAGATGCTCGTCGATCCTGGTGCTTTTCACAAGGCTCATGCCGCCATGTGCCAGGTGCACATGCAGGGCTTCCTGTTCAATCTCATACACCGCATCGTGAAACGTAACCGCCATGTGATTGTACTTGCGCAAAAACAGCGGGATCAGCAAGTCCACAATCGACATGTCAAATTCCCGTTTCACAAACTGCGGCTCAATTTCAGCGGTGACCGCAAATGCTTCACCGAGCTTGGTCTCCAGCTCTTCAATCTGGTGAAACGCAGGCACCACATCGTCAAACAGCAGCGACACCGTCAGGCGACGGGATTCGCGATATAGTTTCAGACCGGTGACCTCCAGATCCAGCCAGGTCGGCGCAATCGAATCGGTCCGTAAATACAGACCAAAGGCTTCCTTAAAAATCATAGCGTTAATCCATCCATCCTTTTCTATGTACATAGTATACATAGCCTATCACAAGTCATGTCCCGAATACAGGACATACCACTTATTTACATCTTTTCAATTTCATTCATCAGTGCATCTACGGCGTTCGCTTCATCCACCGTGCACAGCACTTCCCCTTTTTTGAAAATGGCAAACTTGCCTTTGCCGCCCGCCATGCCGACATCGGCTTCGCGGGCTTCTCCGGGACCATTGACAATACAGCCCATCACCGCCACGGTGATGTCCTTGTTGACCTGTTGCAGGCGTTCTTCCACTTCTCCCGCAATACCGATCAGATCCACCTGCGTACGTCCGCAAGTCGGACAGGACACCAGTCTGGCGCCGCCTTTGCGCACGCCGATCGCTTTGAGCAGATCGTGACCGACCTGCACCTCCTGCACGGGATCGGCGGTCAGCGACACACGGATGGTGTCACCGATACCCGAAAGCAACAAACCGCCGATGCCCGCCGCGGATTTCAGCAGACCCATGCGCGGCGTGCCCGCCTCGGTAACGCCCAGATGAAGCGGATACTCACAACGCGCCGCTACCAGTTCGTACGCTTCCTTCATGATCTGCACGTCCGACGACTTCAGCGACAACACGATATCATCAAAATCGGCCTTTTCCAGAAGCGATGCATGATACAACGCCGAATCGCACAGTGCTTGCGGCGTCGGATGCCCGTAACGGGCGAGAATCTCTTTTTCCAACGACCCCGCATTGACACCGATGCGGATCGGGATGTTCTTGTTGCGACAGACCGTCGCGACCTCGCGCACATGGGCATCGTCGCCGATATTACCGGGGTTGATGCGGATCTTATCGATACCCGCCGCCGCACTTTCCAGCGCCAGTTTATAGTCAAAATGAATATCCGCCACCAGCGGAACGGATACGGCGTTCTTAATCGCAGGAATCAGCCGCACCGCATCCATATCCGGGATCGCCACGCGAATGATTTCACACCCCGCCGTCGCCAGCCGCCTGGCTTGTTCGACATTGCCTTCGATGTCCGCCGCCGGGACATTCAGCATGGATTGCACCGTGATCGGCGCATCTCCGCCGATCACCACCGAGCCACATTGTACCGCTTTACAATTCCGACGCATAACCGTTCCTCCTTGTTAAGTCGTAAATAGACGATAGATGTCGTTGAAGCTGATAACCACCATAAAGCCGAGCAACAATACCAGTCCGACAAAATGCACCACCGCTTCAAACTTCTGCGGTACAGGGCGACGCACCACCGCTTCGATCAGCAAAAAGAGCAGGCGTCCGCCGTCAAGTGCGGGAAGCGGCAACAGATTGATCACACCGACATTCACGGAGATCAGCGCAAACATGATCAGCAGGCTGTAAATATCCGCGCGGGATACCGTTTGCACCGCCTGACCGACCATATCGCCGATGATATCCACCGTACCGACAGGACCCGCCAACTCGTTGAGTCCGTATTTGCCGGAAACCATGTCCACCAGGCTCCACCAGACGGTGGTCACCAGCGAACATTCGGTTTTTGCCGCCTGTTCTACGGTGCCGAGCACCGTCTGCGGCACGCCGAGCAGTATAAAATCGTATTTCAGATAGCGCACGCCGTCCTCGGTCGTTTCCAGACGGAAGGTCACCTCAGGCAATGACACCTTCTGCGCCTTACCATCCACCACGCGTTTGACCATCATCGGCATCACGCCGTCCTCATCGCTTTGCATGATCATCATCATATCGTTGGTGGTCAGCACAGGGCGGCTGTTGATGCTGATGATCGTATCGCCCTCACGCAGTCCCGTTTCATACGCCGCAGCGGTCGGTTGCAGTTCGGCAATGGTGGTGGTGCCGTACAGCGGCTCACCGTCCACAAGCGGCGTAAACGCGCCAAGAGCAATCACCAGCACCAAAAAGCCGAGCAGAAAATTCATCAACACGCCTGCCACGACAATCGCCATGCGTTTCCACACGTTCTTATTGCCGAAGGAACGAGGATCGTCGCTTGCTTCATCCTCCCCTTCCATCGCGCAAAAGCCGCCGAACGGCAACAGGCGAAGCGAATAAGTCGTTTCCTTCTTTCCGAACGATAACAGCTTCGGACCCATGCCCATCGCAAATTCATTGACGCGGACGCCGCACGCTTTTGCCACCAGAAAGTGACCGAGCTCATGCACAAAGATGATGACGCCGAACATCACCAGTGCCAACACAATTTTTAAAACCGATAACAAAATGCAAGACTCCTTTTTATCACCTACGCATCCTGTAACACAGTATGCGACAAAATCACAAAAGAATTATAAAGACGATCAAAATCGCGCCATCGTCAGACGCTGCGAAGCACCAGTTCACGGGCGGCACGATCGGTTTCGAGCACCGTTTCGACATCGCCTTCGCTCGCCCAGGATGCCTGAAGCGCTTTTTCCACCAACCGCGGAATATCCATAAACCCGATTTTACCCTCCATAAAGAGCGCGACCGCCTGTTCATTGGCGCCGTTGACCGCCGCCGGGGTCATACCCCCGACGATGATCGCTTCACGACAAATCGGCAGACAGCGGAACGTGTCTTCGTCGGGCTCATAGAAGGTCATGCGCCCGACTTGCGCGAGCGACAGCTCGCCGACAGGCGATGTCACACGATCGGGATAGGTCAGCGCATATTGAATCGGTACGCGCATATCGGGTACGCCGAGCTGAGCAATCACAGCATTATCCACGTATTCCACCAGCGAATGAATGATGCTTTCCCGATGAACAACTACATCAATCGCCGACGGATCCATATCGAACAACCAGCGGGCTTCGATCAGTTCCAGTCCCTTATTCATCATGGACGCGGAATCCACCGTGATTTTGGCACCCATGCTCCAGTTGGGATGCTTGAGCGCATCCTGCAAGGTGACATGCTCCAGTTCCTGCGCCGTCTTTCCGAAAAACGGTCCACCCGAAGCGGTAAGAATCAGGCGTTTGACAGCGGGACGCTCAGGTGCTCCCTGCAAGCACTGAAAAATGGCGGAGTGCTCGCTGTCGACAGGCAGAAGGCGCACGCCGTGTTGCCTGACGGCATCCATCACCAGCGCGCCGCCCGCCACCAGCGTTTCTTTGTTGGCGAGTGCCACATCGTGCCCCGCCTTCACCGCCGCCAGCGTCGGGCGAAGTCCCACCATGCCGACCACGGCATTCAAAACCGTATCGGCTTGTTCGAGGGACGCCAGTTCGCAAAGTCCGTCCATGCCGCCGAGCACCTTGACATCCATATCCGCCACGCGTATCTTCAGATCCGCCGCCGCCGCTTCGTCAAACATCGCGGCATACGCCGGACGAAATTCGCGGATCTGCGCTTCCAGCCGATCAACCTGCCGTCCCGCGGCAAGTGCCGTCACACCGTAGCCGCATTCCCGCACGACATCCAGTGTTTGCGTGCCGATCGAACCGGTGGAGCCGAGTAAAACCAGTTGCTTTTGTTGCATGAACGGTCCCTCCTTCAAGACAAAAGGGGCGACTGTATTCCACAGCCGCCGTCTTTATATAAACGATTGTTCTTAATATATGAGCGGAAGATACAACAGCGATAAATACATAAGCGGAGCCACAAATATCACACTGTCAAAACGATCCAGAACGCCGCCGTGACCGGGGAAAATGTTGCCGAAATCCTTGATGCCGTAGTGACGCTTGATAATCGAGCAGAACAAATCGCCGACCACCGATACCGGCGCTACTGCCAGGCTGATCAGCGCAATCTGCCAGTAGATCACATGCCCGCTGTCCCCGAGTACGGCGACCTGATAGATCCAGGCGCCAAGGCAGGAAAAAATCACGGAAATGATGATGCCGCCGATAAAGCCTTCCACCGTCTTTTTCGGACTGATCACTTCGCACAGCTTATGACGACCGAAAAACTTGCCCGCAAAAAATGCGCCCATATCGGAAAACCACGCAATGATCAGTGTCAGAAACACGTATGCGCGCCCGTGAACAGGCAATGCGAAAATATAGGCAAGCATGCCGATCGGCAACACGATCGCCAGCGCACCGAGTCCGATCAGAGCGGTCTGTTCAATCTTGACGGACTTGTGGAAAATCACCTGCAATCCGCAGATCACTGCAACGTAAAAGGCGCAAACAGGTACCAGCAATTTGAAATCCGCCACCATATCCAGATACGGCATCGCCGCCGCAAACAGCAACGACACAACGATCACGCCGGGTTGCTTACATTGGCACACCTGCAACAGTTCGTACATAGCCAGCACGCAAAGCGCCGTCACGATCACACGAACAGCGATAACAGGCGCAAAAATCAGCAACGCGATCGCACCGAATCCACCGACAATGCCGGTCAATACACGGGCTTTCATTCCATCACTTCCTTAACCAAGGGATAAAATTTACAGACATATTCAGACACCGCCGAACCGACGGTTGCGACGGGCAAACTGCAGAATCGCTTCATCCAGATGTTTTTCGGTGAAGTCCGGCCACAGCACATCCATGAACACAAATTCCGCATACGCCGACTGCCACAGCAAAAAGTTGCTGGTGCGGAATTCACCGCTCGGACGAATAATCAGATCGGGGTCGGGCTGTCCTGCGGTATCCAGCGTATCGGAAATGAGCTGTTCCGTGATGGCTTCAGGAGCAAGCTCCCCCGCCTTCACCCGCTCGGCCAGCGCGCGCACCGCGAGTGTCAGTTCATGACGACCGCCGTAATTCAGGGCAATGTTCAGTGTCATGCCGGTTTTGTGTGCCGTTTCGGCTTCCGCCTCTTCCATCAGTTCCAGAATATCGGGAGCAAGCGGCGCGCGATCTCCGATAAAGCGGGTGCGGATATTCTCTTCTTTGAAATCCTTAAGCGATTCCTTCAGATAATCCCGCAACAAGTTCATAATCGCGTCGACTTCCTCTTGCGGACGTTTCCAATTTTCGGTGGAAAACGCATAAAAGGTGGTCGACTGTACGCCGCGGGCTTCACACGCTTTGACGATCTTACGGAACACCTGAGCGCCGCTGACATGCCCCATTTGACGCGGCATACCACGTTTTTTTGCCCAACGTCCGTTGCCGTCCATGATGAATCCGATGTGCGCAGGCACCATCTCCGGTGTCACCGTTTGCAACGGATATTCTTTGGATTTACGAAACAACGCCACAGCAAAGCCTCCTCTCACGACAGGCTGTATATGGGAAAACAGGCGAACACCGTTCGCCCGTTTCCACAGAAACATTGTATATACGAAACATTACAGTTCCATGATTTCCTTTTCTTTTGCCGCGGCCTCTTTGTCGATTTCCTTGCAGAACTTATCGGTCAGATCCTGCATTTTCTTTTCGGCAATCTTCAGATCGTCCTCGGTCAGTTCGCCCGCCTTTTTCTTTTCTTTGAGCTTTTCGATGCCGTCGCGGCGAATGGAACGGATCGCGACTTTCGCATCCTCGGCATACTTGTAAATCGTCTTGCCGAGTTCTTTACGGCGCTCCTCGTTAAGGGGCGGGAACACCAGACGGATCACAGTGCCGTCGTTTTGCGGGTTGATGCCGATGTCAGACGTCAGGATGGCGCGCTCAATGTCACGCAGGGTGGATTTATCCCACGGCGTGATCAACAACGTGCGCGCGTCCGGCACAGAGATCGCCGCCACCTGGTTGACGGGCGACGGCACGCCGTAATACTCCACGGACACCTTGTCAAGCACCGACGGATTCGCGCGGCCCGCACGAATGGTGGCATATTCATTCAACAAGGCCTGCACTGATTTGGTCATTTTGCTTTCTGCTTTATTGAGGATCTCTGTCATAAAAGATCATTCCTTTCTTCTCAAATATACTGAAAATTATTCCACGATCGTGCCGATGTCTTCGCCTTCGACGGCGCGGACAATGTTCTGCGGATCCTGCAGGTTGAACACCAGAATCGGAATATGGTTATCCATGCACAGTGTGGCCGCCGTCGAATCCATCACCTTCAGATCCTTGTTAAGGACATCCAGATATGACAACCGATCGAATTTCACCGCGTCGGGATTCTTCTTGGGATCGCTGTCATAAATACCGTCGACCATGCTGGCCTTGAAGATGATATCCGCTTCGATTTCCGCCGCACGAAGCGCCGCCGCCGTGTCGGTCGAGAAGAAGGGATTGCCCGTGCCGCATCCGAAGATGACCACACGACCCTTTTGCAGATGGCGGACCGCACGATTGCGGATGTACGGTTCGGCGATCTGATTCATAGCAATGCCGGTTTGCACACGCACCTCACAGCCGAGCTGTTCAAGGGCATCCGCAAAGCCGAGGGCATTGATCGCCGTGGCAAGCATACCCATGTGATCGGCACGCGTGCGATCCATTTTACCGCTCGTGCGACCGCGCCAGAAGTTGCCGCCGCCGACCACAATGGCGATTTCCACGCCTTTATCCGCGCATTCCTTGACCGCTTTGGCAAAGGTCAGCACGGTGTCAAAATCCAGACCTGTTTTCCCCTCGCCCGCCATGGCTTCGCCACTGAGTTTGAGAAGAATGCGTTTATATTTCGGTTGCATAATTCTTCACATCCGTTTCTATAAAATGTATGTAAACGTTCTTTTTCTATTCTACACCATTTTTTAAAATCTGTAAAGGTGTAGCTTGTAAATTTTTCTCAAACCGGCAACGGATTTTCAAAGCCTGCCCGGAACGGCGGGATTCTCAAAAAATGTATCGATTTCCTCTTGATTTTCCAAAACGACCGTGCTAAAATAAATGTCAATAACGCATTGACGAAGGAAGTAAGCGCCCTGTACTCTTCTTTTCAGAGACGGTCGTCGCGGCTGAAAGCGACCGAGGAAGAAGCGGTGTCCGAAGTTCCCTTCCGAGCGGCAGTGTTGAACCGCTTTGGCGCAGTAGGTACTGACGGCTGACCCCGTTATCGGTCGCAGGAGTGTTTGCTTCGATGCAAAAATCAGGGTGGTACCGCGGAGAATGCTATGGTCGTCTTCGTCCCTTTCGTTTACGTGAAGGGATGAAGGCGTTTTTTGTTTTTACCCCGACACAAAGCAAACCCGCATTTCATACAGAAAGGATATCATGCTATGAAAGAACAATTGGAAGCCTTGCGCCAACGTGCATTGGAAGAACTCGATGCACTGTCCTCGCAAAAAGAACTCGAGGAATTCCGCATCCGCTTGCTCGGTAAAAAGGGCGAGCTGACCGGTCTGCTTCGCGGCATGGGCAGTCTGCCCGCCGAAGAACGTCCCGTTGTCGGTCAGATGGTCAACGAGTTGCGTCAGTTGCTCGAGGAGAAGCTGTCCGCGAAGGAATCGGCACTTGCCGAAGAAGCCAAAGCGGCGCGTCTGGCGGAAGAAACGATCGACGTCACTCTTCCCGGCGAACAACGCACCGTCGGCGGTCTGCACCCCCTCAATGCGGTGTTGGAGGATCTGATCGATATTTTCCGTTCCATGGGCTTTGACGTGGTGGACGGTCCCGAGGTTGAAACCGACTATTACAACTTTGAAGCGCTCAACGTGCCCGCTGACCATCCTGCCAGAGATATGCAGGACACCTTCTATCTGTCGGACAACCTGCTTCTGCGCACCCAAACCTCCGCGGCACAGATCCGCACGATGGAAAATCGCCAGCCGCCCATCCGCATCATCTGCCCCGGACGCGTATTCCGTGCTGACGAAGTGGATGCGACCCATTCTCCCGTCTTCCATCAGGTGGAAGGTCTGGTCGTGGATAAGGGCGTGACGATGTGCGACCTGAAGGGTGTGCTTGAACAGTTTGCCCGTGAGATCTACGGTCCTGAGACCAAGGTCAAGTTCCGTCCGTCTTTCTTCCCCTTCACCGAACCGAGCGTCGAGGTCGACGTGACCTGTTCGGAATGCGGCGGCAAGGGTTGCCGCGTGTGCAAAGGCAGTGGCTGGATTGAAATCCTCGGCGCCGGCATGGTGCACCCCCGCGTGCTCAGCGGTTGCGGCATCGATCCCGAAGAATACAGCGGCTTTGCATTCGGCATCGGTCTTGACCGCCTGACCACCACCCGCCATAAGATCAGCGATATCCGCTTGTTGTTTGAAAATGACGTGCGGTTTCTTGACCAGTTTTAAGGAGGGATCATCGCTATGAAAATTTCTTTGAATTGGCTTCGCCGCTATGTAGACATTGACGTTCCCGTCGAGGAACTGTGCGACAAAATGGTCATGAGCGGCTTTGAAGTAGAAAGCATTGAAGACCTCAGCACCACCATGCGCAACGTCGTGGTCGCCCGCATTGAGAAACTCGAAAAGCACCCCGACGCCGATAAGCTGCAGATCTGCACCATGAACATCGGCGCCGATGAGCCTGTGCAAATCGTCACGGGTGCGGACAACGTGTTTGAGGGTGCTCTCGTTCCTGCCGCTCTGCACGATTCCGATCTGCCCAACGGTATGCACATCAAGCGCGGAAAGCTCCGCGGTGTGCCGTCGGACGGTATGCTTTGCTCAGGCGAAGAGCTCTGTCTGAAGGAAGCAGACTATCCCGGCGCGGAGGTGTACGGTATTCTGATTCTCAAAGACGAGTATGCTCCCGGTACCGATATGCGCGATGTGCTTCGTCTGAACGATATCGTTATTGACTTTAAAATCACCGCCAACCGCCCCGACTGCAACAGCGTACTGGGTGTGGCGCGTGAAATCGCCGTGGCGCTGAAGGTGCCGTATCGCGGGCCTGCGACGGAGTTTTCCACCGTCGGCGGCAATGTCCGTGATCATATTGCCATCACCGTCACCGATTACGATCTTTGCCCGCGCTACCTCGGTCGCGTGGTGAAGAATCTGCGCATCGGTCCTTCGCCCGACTGGATGAAGGATTGCCTCAAAGCGGCCGGCATGCGTCCCATCAACAACATCGTCGACATCACCAACTTTGTTATGCTCGAGACCGGTCAACCCATGCACGCATTCGACCTGCGGGATATCGACGGCGCACAGATTATTGTTCGCCGCGCGACTAACGGCGAGCCGATGACGACACTGGACGGCAAAGAGCATACGCTGACCGAAGATATGCTGGTGATCGCGGATGCAACCGCGCCCTCCTGTCTTGCCGGTATCATGGGCGGTCTGAACAGTGAAATCAAGGACGATACCACCGATCTGTTCCTGGAATGTGCCAAGTTCCGCCGCGACAGTGTGCGTCGCACCGCGCGTGCACTCGGTATGCGCACCGAGTCCTCGGCACGTTTTGAAAAAGGCGTGGATATCCACACGGTGGAGTTTGCGATGAACCGCGCTCTGCAACTGATTGCCGAGCTCGACGCCGGTGACATTCTCGACGGCGCTATTGATTGCTACGAAGAGCTCCCCGCCCCCCGTGTGCTGACCGTCAAAGCAGACGGCATCACAGAATTACTGGGCGTGTCCGTCCCTCACGAGACGATGGTCGAGATCCTCAACAGCCTGTCGGTGGAAACTACGCTCAACGACGGTGTTCTGACCTGCAAGGTGCCGTCCTTCCGCGACGATATCGAAGGTCGCGCCGATCTCGCCGAAGAGGTCATGCGTATTTACGGCTATGACCACATCGTCGGCACGCCGATGAAAGGCAGTCTGACCCGTGGGCGTAAACTCCCCGAGCGCGTGAAAACGGATCGCATCAAGACGTTGCTTTGCGCCAACGGTCTGCAGGAAATCACCACCTACTCGTTTATCGGCAGTAAAGCCATTGATCTGCTCCGTCTCCCTGCGGACGACAAACGCCGTCAGGCGGTCGTGCTGAAAAATCCGCTGGGCGACGAATATTCCACCATGCGCACCCAACTGTTCACCAGCATGCTGACCGTCATGGCGACCAACTACAACCGCAAGGCGTCGTCTGTGCGTCTGTTTGAAGTGAGCAAGCTGTTCATCCCCAAAGCCCTGCCGCTGACCGAACAGCCCGACGAAGTTCCGGCGCTGTCCATCGGTCTTTACGGTGCGGACGAAAGCTTCTTCACACTGAAGGGGCTGGTCGAACAGGTCATGGCGCTGTTCGGCGCCGATGTGACCTACACCCGCTCGAGCGAGCCGTTCCTGCATCCCGGTCGTCAGGCTGTGGCACTGCTCGGTGAGGAGCCTGTCGCGGTGTTCGGCGAACTGCATCCCGATACGGCGGATGATGCCGAGATCGGCACGAAAGCCTATGTGGCGCAGATCGTCTTGAAGCCTCTGTTTGAACGCGATCAGCCGATCGTGCTGTACAAGCCCCTGCCCCGCTTCCCCGCGGTGGAACGCGATCTGGCGCTGCTGTGCGACGCCGATCTGCCCGCCGCCGATATCGAGTCCGCCATCCGCGCGGGCGGCGGCAAACTGCTTGAAGATGTGAAGCTGTTTGACGTGTATCAGGGCAGTCAGATCCAGGCCGGCAAAAAGAGCGTGGCTTACAGTTTGTGGTTCCGCAGTAATGAGGGCACCCTCTCGGACGCGGATATCGAACCCGCTCTTCGCAAGATCTTCAAAAAGCTGGAAGAAAAGGGCTGTACTCTTCGTTCATAACTGTTTACAAAATTTGACTTGCAAATTATGAAAAGATAGAGTATAATATAAAAAATGCGTTTTTACTTTTAGTTTTTTATTGAATGGAGGTTGGATCATGAATACTAATACAGTTATTTTTGACATCAACGACAACAACGAAGATCAGATGAAAGAAATCATGAAGCACGTGTACAATGCATTGAAAGAAAGAGGATACAACCCTATCAATCAAATGGTCGGCTATATCACGACGGGTGACCGCACGTATATCACGACCCACCAGAACGCTCGCTCGCTGATCCGCAAGATTGACCGTGACGAGCTCCTGCGCGCCATGTTAAAAACGTATTTGCAAGATTGATCGCTTTAGGCAATGTAAGCGGCGGCGGGCGCCTTGCTCCGCCTGCCGCTTTCTTGCTGTGCACTATGCCAACTTTAGGAGGATGATGTATGGCCACCAAAAAAGAGGAATTCCTCACCTATAAAGGCAAGCCGCTCGTGCGTTGCGGCAACACCATTTACTACGGAGATCTCGCAGACAAATGCGTGATTATGATCCAGATCCTGACCACGAAAACGGTCGCCGGCAAGGAAATCGCCGATAAGGTGTCGGTGCAGTTGCTGTCCACCGACGAAGAACTCCGCATGAAAGATCGCATTTTGAAAAAGAGCGAAAAACGCGGCTTGTACAGTGCCATGGACGTCGGCGCGGTATGGTTGGAGCGTTCTCTGTAAGAGGGAGTGACACGGCATGAAACCTATTATTCAACTCCCTGACGACAATATTTGCGTGTTGGGTCGAGCGGATATCCGCGAAGACGGCATCGCTTTTGACTGGACGAACTCCGGTGTGTTTTTCCGTTTTCGCGGCAAAAAGGTGACCTTCCACTTTGACGTTCCCGACCTGAATCAACGTCTGTTCCTGCATGTGATCGTCGACGGACGCTGGTCGCGCGCCTGCGTGTGCGAGGGCTCGACCGATATCGAAGCCGTGGCGCTGGACGAGGGCGAGCACAAGGTCCATTGTGTACGTATTACCGAGGTGCTTGACAATGTTCCGCTCGTCATGCGTCGTATCACGCTGGAAGGCGAGGATGCGACTCTGCTCACGAAACCCCATCTCCCCGAGCGCCGTCTGGAATTCATCGGCGATTCTATCACCTGCGGCTTCGGTCTGTTGACCAACGGTCCGGGCGCCGGTTACAAAACCGACGAGCAGGACGGTGCGCATACTTACGCCGCACAAACCGCTGTGCACTTTATGTCGCAGGCTCATTTTATCTGCATTTCCGGTCGCGGCGTCATCCGCAACTGCGATAATTACCCCGCTCCCTGCCTCCCTGAGATCTTCAAGTGGACCACCGCGTCCAATCCGAAGCCTTGGGATTATGCGCAATATCAGCCGGATGTTGTCGTGGTCAATGCCGGCACCAATGACACGGTCGGTGAAAATCCCGCCGAACCCGAAGCGTTCCGCGAAGGCGTCAAGACATTTGTGACGGAGCTGCGCCGCGTGTATCCGAATGCGCACATTCTTTGGGTATACGGCATGATGAACAACGAAATGCACGAGACGCTTACGGAATTCTTTAATTCCATGGACGACGAGCGCGTTCACTACGTATTCATGGACACCGTTTTTGATCACTCCGAAGAAATCGGCGCCTGCAACCATCCGAATCAGCGTGCCCATCGCCGCTGTGCCGGTGTGCTGATTGATACCATCTCCGAGCTGACGGGTTGGGAAAAATAATCCGTAAAAAAGCTGTTGCTTCTGAAAGCAACAGCTTTTTCTTTATGTTACTGTCACACCGGGATAATAATGTGCAATGATGTCCTGCCAGGAGGCACCGTCATTTGCCGATCCGATACATCCGCACAGACTCATGCCGACAAAGTGACCGCTCCCTTGTACGGTAAATATCACCTGTCCTTCCTGTACACACGCGCGAAACACCGCCGAAGGCAGCGAAAAAGCATCCCGTATCGCCTCTCCGCTTAACACAGCATCCCCGAAGTGTACCTCTTTAATCGTACCGACCGCACTCGTCACAGGATCGCGGAACCATTGCTCGCAAGGGGGCAATACGGTTTTACCGAGCAAGGGCGTCAGCACGTCCGTCGCATCCTCTACAGTCATCCTCTTTGTGGTCAGGCGCTTGGGATCGATCGCATCGTGCGGACTGTCCACACTGCACAGATAGGGAATCTCGGTTTCCCAAAGGACAGCGGCGCTTTCGGTTTTACCGTTATTCATCGTATGCACAACCGCCATGATCGGCTCTCCGCTGTATGTGATCGACGAAGATGCAACCGACAAAACGGCTTTTTCAAAGCGAGGTGCATGTGATCCGTACACATCCTCTCCCCATGTCTCCCGCCAATACTCAGCGGCATAGGACGCCGGATCATTGCCGACCAACGTCACGGCACCGTCTTGTGTGAGCTGGTACGATGCCAGGGCCCCCTGTGCCGCCGCCACTGCTTTGATCGCTTCATCCGGCGCATCAGGCGGCAGTAAGTGCATCGTCGCATACAGAAGAAAGGTATCCCTATCCATCGCAACGGTACCGCCGTCCGCTTTCACAACCAACCGGTCGGCATCCGTAACAGCCGTTGTCGTCGACGTTGCCGCTTCCGGTGGAGCAGGCTCTGATATAAGCGGCGGTAATACCGCCAGCAACAGCACGGTGATCACAAGTAAGATCAGATATCCTTTCAAGTTCTCGCATCCTTTCACGTTTTTCTTGACATTATGAATGCTCTATTTTATAATAAAGAGGTATATATAATTTTGTATCCACTATACTGTAAGGAACGGGGGTTCCCGATTTGAGTACAACCAATCGCGACTTTTCGCGCAACACATTAGAAGAATTATGCGCAGAACTGCAAAAAAATACCTCGATTGACGCATCCCGCTATCGCATGGACGTCAAGCGCGGTCTTCGCAACGCCGACGGAAGCGGCGTTATGGCGGGACTGACCAAAATCTGTAACGTGCACGGCTACGTTATGAACGAAGGCGAAAAAGCGCCCGTTCCCGGACGCCTGATCTATCGCGGCATCGATATCAAAGATCTGGTGGCGGGATGTCAGGCGGAGGATCGGTTCGGTTTTGAAGAAACCGTGTGGCTGTTGCTGTTCGGCTCTTTGCCCAGCAAAAGTCAGCTGGAAGGTTTCCAGAGTCTGCTCTCCTCCTATCGCGATTTGCCCGAATATTTCGCCGAGGATACCATTCTGAAAGCCCCTTCGCCCAATATCATGAACAAAATGGCGCGTGCGGTGATGACGCTGTATTCCTATGACGACAACCCCGACGATACCTCGCTGGAAAACACCCTGCAACAATCCATCCAGCTCATCGCGGCGGTGCCGACCATCATGACCTACGCCTATCAGGTCAAGCGTCGCTATTACGATAACGACATCATGGTCTTCCATCCGTTCAAGGACGGATTGTCCACGTCGGAATCCATTCTCTACAGCCTGCGCGACGATTCGCAGTTCACCCGCGAGGAAGCGTTGCTTCTCGACCTTTGCCTGATGCTTCACGCCGAACACGGCGGCGGTAACAACTCCACCTTTGCCACGCGTGTGCTCAGTTCTTCGGGTACGGACATTTATTCGTCGATCGGTGCCGCCATCGGCGCATTGAAAGGTCCGCGTCACGGTGGTGCGAACGCAAAAGTTACCGAAATGCAGAACATTGTCAAGAACAACGTGAAAAACTGGGAGGACGAGGATGAAGTGCGCGCCTTCCTGTGCAAAATCGCACGCGGTGAAGCCGGTGACGGTACAGGACTGATTTACGGCATGGGTCATGCGGTCTATACCATGTCCGATCCCCGCGCCGAGCTTCTGAAGAAAACCGCGTATCCTCTGGCGGAAAAGCAAGGCTTCGGTGCCGAATTCCGCCTGCTGGAAACCATCGAAAAGCTCGCTCCCGATGTGCTGGCGAACGAGCGCGGCATCGATAAGGCTGTATGCGCCAACGTGGATATGTATTCCGGTCTGGTGTACCGTGCACTTCGTATTCCGCCCGAGCTCTTCACGCCGATCTTCGCTGTGGCGCGCATGGCGGGTTGGTGTGCCCATCGCATGGAGGAATTGTACACCTGCCGTCGGATCATTCGCCCCGCTTACAAGTCGGTGATGCCCGAAACGCCCTATATTCCCCTATCTGATCGTTAAGGTTGAAAGGTCGTGCTGAATTATGCGCCGTAAAATTGCTTTTTATCTCACGCTGGCGACAACAGTCCTGCTGATTGTCTTGCGCTTTGCGGAACCTTCGCTTTCTGCCCTTGCCGTCGGTCCTTTTTCCGTCGAGGATTTTCAATTGATGCTGTGCCTGCTGACCGTTGTCGCGATCACTGTGCTGTGTTATTCCAAATCCGCCGTGGTGGTACATCCCGATGAGCGTCCGCTGGGCACTGTCAACGGATGGCTGTGCACCTTCTGCGGTGCGGTGGTGACCATGTCCGCCGCCATGGATATTTTCTGCTGGATCTGCTACAACCAGGTGCCGCCCCCTGCGACATATATTTACAACCGTATTGATCTGGTGACCTCGGTGGCGTCGTTGTTGTTCGGATTGCTCGGTGGTGTGTATCTGGTGATGCAAGGCTTTTCCTGGATGTCCCAATCCGACAAGAACCGCACGGCACGCAACTGGCTGGCGTTAACCCCTGTGCTCTGGATGTGGTTCCGTCTGGCTCGCTATGAAATCTCCTACGCCAGCACCATTGATATCCGTGAAAGCTTCTTTGATTTTGCGGTGCTCGTGTTTGCCTCGCTCTTTTTCCTGCAGATGGCTCGCATGATTTCGGGTGTCGGTGCCGCGCCGAAGAATGCCCTGGTCGTATTCGCTCTGTGCACGGCAATGGTTGCTGTGTCCGATGCTCCGGTCGCTATTCTGGAGGCATCCGAAGGGATGCCGATCGGCAACCTCCTCATTGCGATGGCGGATCTCGTGATCGGTATCTTCGCATTTGTGCTGGCGGCGTTGCAGGTGTTCGGTACGGCGGCGTCCGCAGAAGAGCCGGATGACACGGTAGCGGACGAATCCCCCGAAATACCCGAGGAAGCGGACGATGCTGCCGAAGAAGATAACGGCATGGCATGGACCGAGCCTGCGCGCGATCTGCCGCCGCTCGAACCCGCTTTCGATATTCACGGCAAGCTCCCCGTCGTGGAAACACCCGTCGAAGAAGCGCCCGTCGAAACACCGACCGAAGCGGCGAAAGCCCCCACTGACACCACCGACGAATCGACGCCGCTGACGGTGGATGATCTGCTCGACGAAATCGACTCGTTCTGATTATACAACAAACAAAAAGCTGTCGAAGACATGAAGTCTCCGACAGCTTTTTTGCTTGAAGTCGCTGTTAAATCAATGCATGCGTTTGCAGATATTGGATCATACTTCTGAACAGATGGCGATCATTTTCGAATGTGATGTACTGTTCTGCCTTGGAAAACGGCACCCACAGCACGTCGCTGACCTCCGACAACTGCGGGGTTTCAACACCGCTGACAACCGTCGCGGCAAAGTAAACGACATCTTTGAGCACCTTCGGTGCCGGCGAGAAGGTCACCATTTCGCGATAACCGGTATCCAATTTTACCCTCAGACCCGTTTCCTCCTCTACCTCGCGGCGAGCGGTTTCTTCCTCAGTTTCCCCGGCTTCCACATGACCTTTCGGGAACGCCCAATGTCCGCCGCGATGTTTGATGAGGAGAATCTCATTCTCTTCCCTGCCGCGACGCACCACCAAAGCACCGCATGATTTTTCTTTTTTCATACGACCTTCGCCCTCCTGTCTGTCAATCCGAACTCGATGAATCGGGGCGGATTTTTCCATTTTTGATTATTATACCACGTTGTACAAGCCATGAAAAGAGATAATCCGAAAAAAAATGATTTTTTTTGCGTTGTCGGTTGACAATGCCGCTTTATCGAAGTAAAATTATAGTGTTCGATTCAATACGATACTTATAAGGAGGAACACAGCATGGACAGCACCAACGGTGGCAGTAGCAAGCCTCCGCGAACGACCGTCACACACCATGTTGTGTGTGATTGAATCGTTGGCATGATGGCTTGACCTGCTCCCCATGTATTATGAACAAGGGAGTGATCAACCGCTATGAACAATCAAGACATCCAAAGCGAGTTGTTACACGACCAAATTACATCGCTTCTGGAGGATCGTCGCTATCTGGAAATCCGCGATGTATTTGAGGATAGCAACCCTGCTGACATTGCACAGGTCATCGAAGAATTACCGAGAAAAAAACAACCGCTCGTATTCCGCATTCTCCCCAAAGAGGATGCCGCCGAAGTGTTTGCTTACTTTGAAAGCGACACCCAGGAATGCATCATCAGCGCCTTCACTGACCAGGAATTGAAGGAAGTGCTGGATGAGCTGTATATCGACGATACAGTCGACCTGATCGAAGAAATGCCCGCCAATGTGGTGCGCCGCATTCTCGCTGTCACCCCTGCCGATATGCGCAAAAGCATCAACCAGATCCTGCAATACCCCGACGACAGTGCAGGCAGTATGATGACCACCGAGTTCGTCAATCTGTCCCGCACCATGACCGTCGAGGAAGCTTTCGCCCGCATCCGTCGCACAGGCGTGGACAAAGAAACCATCTACACCTGCTACGTGACCGAACGCGACCGCCGTCTCGTCGGCATGATTTCCGCGAAAACGCTGTTGCTGTCAGACAGTGATGCACGGATCGAGGATATCATGGAGGAGAATGTCATCAGCGTCTCCACCCACGAAGATCAGGAAACCACCGTTAATCTTTTTAACAAATACGACTTTCTCGCCCTACCTGTTGTGGACACCGAAAATCGCCTGGTCGGCATCATCACCGTCGACGACGCAATCGACGTCTTACAGGAAGAGATCACCGAGGACATCGAAAAGATGGTCGCTATCAGCCCGACCGATAAGCCCTATCTCCGCATGGGCGTGTGGGAAACCTTCCTCAAGCGTGTCCCTTGGCTGATTCTGCTGATGCTGACCGCCACCATCTCCGGTTACATCATCACCGCCTACGAGGATGCGCTGGTCGCCAGCGGCATGGTCATGCTGACGGCATTCGTGCCGATGCTGATGAACACCGCAGGCAACAGCGGATCGCAGGCATCCGTCACCGTGACGCGCGGTTTATCGCTGGATGAAATCGAATTTCGTGATCTTCCCCGTGTCATCTGGAAGGAACTGCGCATTTCACTTCTGTGCGGTATCAGCCTGGCGATCGTCAGCTTCGCGAAAATGATGATCTTCGACGGCGTGAACTGGATGGTCGCCGCGGTCATTTCGATCACGCTGATTCTGGCGGTGCTCGCCGCTAAGGTGATCGGCTGTTCCCTGCCGATCGTCGCCAAAAAGATCGGACTCGATCCTGCTGTCATGGCCGGTCCCTTCATCACCACCATCGTTGACGCATTGACGCTGATTGTGTATTTCCAGATCGCTTCGTATATGCTCGGCATCTAAATCTCATCAAAAAAACGCCTTGAACATCGGTTCAAGGCGTTTTTCAATTCGATTCTGTATGGTTTTTACAGCACCACTTCGTGACCCGTGCGAGCCGACTCATAAGCAGCTTCCAGAATGCGCATCATTTCCACGCCGTCCGAAGCAGGAGACACGCAGGTTTCGCCCTTAATAATGCAATCCACAAAGTGAGCGATTTCGTTGGTGAACAAGCCGTCAAACGACAATGCCGTGGGCATGCAAAGATTGACGTTCGCCATGTAATCGTTGATGTTGGTATACATCTCGAGTTCGGGGTCGATCTTGGCACCCGCTTTGGTGCCGTAAAGTTCGATGCTGCCGACATCCTTCTTCAGATTCAGGCTGAAGCTGGCATCCACATTGAGTACAGCGCCGTTATCGAAGCGGATGATCGCCGTCGCCATATCCTCAACATCGCACTTCAGATCGGGCAGAGCGTGCGACGGCGTGTATTCGGCGCTGTCCTTGACACCGGGACGATCGAGGAGCTTCCGGAAGGTAGCGGCATACACGGAAACCGGTTTCGGATTGCCGAGCAGATAGCGCACGAGATCGATCACGTGAACACCCAGATCGATCAGCGGACCGCCGCCCGAATAGCGCTTATCCGCAAACCAGCCGCCGGGGTTGCCCTTGCGGCGAAGATAGGACGCTTTCGTGTAATACAGTTCACCGAACTGATCATTATCAATAAAGTCTTTCAGGATGCGGCAGTCATTACCGTAGCGACGCACAAAGCCGATCATCAACAGCTTGCCGCTCTTTTCGGCGGCTTCCTGCATGGCAAGGCCTTCTTCCACCGACATCGCCATCGGCTTTTCGCACAGCACGTGCTTGCCTGCGTTGAGCGCGGCAATCGTGCAGGGCGCATGCGCGGCATTCCAGGTGCAAACGCTGACAGCGTCAATTTCAGGGAGCGCCAGCATATCGTCTGCGTTCGTGAACAGGCGCTCCACACCGTAGGTTTTGCCCATGGTCTGCAGTTGCTCTTCGTTGATGTCGCAAAACGCATACAACTCTACGTTCGGATTGGCGAGATATCCGGCAATGTGACTGTGAGAGATACTGCCGACGCCGATAATGCCGACTTTGATTTTTTCGCTCATAACACTTCCTGCCTCCTATATGTGTGGTTTGGAATGGCTTGTATATTTAGTGTATCACGAGACCCACGGGATGTCAATTCTTTATCCGCTCATCCACTCGCGAAAATTCATCAAAATAATTTAATAAATTCGAGAAATACCCTTCCTTTTTTGATGTCTTTATCGTATAATAATGGCAATATAGCTTTTCCGTCATCCGAAAGGAGAGATTCACCATGACACTGGACTCTGTTAAACGTGTACACTTTGTCGGTATCGGCGGATCGGGCATGAGCCCGCTCGCGGAAATCCTGCTCGCCAAAGGATATCAGATTACCGGATCGGACAGCGGTAAATCCGACAATATTGTCCGTTTGCGTTCCAAAGGCGTTACGATTTTTGACGCCCACGAAGCCGACAACCTCGGCGATACCGAATTGCTGGTGTATACGTCTGCCGTACCGCAGGATAATCCCGAGCTGGTTGCCGCCAAAGAGCGCGGCATCCCGATGATCGAACGCGGTGCGTTGCTGGGCGAAATCTCGCAGACCTATGCCCGCACCTTTGCCGTCGCCGGTACACACGGTAAAACCACCACGTCGTCCATGCTGTCGCACACGATGCTCAAAGGCGGCATTGACGCATCGGTATTTATCGGCGGACGCCTGCCGCTTATCAACGCCAACGGTTGCGCCGGTCAATCGGATATCATGGTGTGCGAAGCCTGCGAATTCCAGGACCACTATCTCTCGATGAAGCCCGCCTACGGCATTATACTGAATGTGGATGCCGACCATCTGGAATATTTCGGCGATCTGAACGGAGTGATCGCAAGCTTCCGCAAATTTGCACAGCTGTGTGACACGCTGATCGTCAATGCCGATGATGCGAACACGCTGACCGCCATTGAAGGGTTGGATAAGCCCGTCATCACCTGCGGTACCGCCGATACATGCGAATGGCAAGCCAAGAATATCACGTTCGCCGATGCGTACGGTGCCTTTGACTGCTATCACAACGGCGAGTTTTATGCTCATATCCA
Organism: Acutalibacteraceae bacterium; assembly: GCA_045540655.1. GTDB lineage: Bacteria > Bacillota > Clostridia > Oscillospirales > Acutalibacteraceae > RGIG1959. The sequence continues at coordinate 23,508 of JAZQHP010000111.1, read as the reverse complement.
ATTGGGCGTTCCCGGCAAGCACAACGTCGGCAACGCGCTGACGGTGATTGCCGCCGCCAATCAATGTGATATGACCGTCGGGCAGGTCGTCGACGGCATTGCCGATTTCCACGGTGCGGGTCGTCGCTTTGAAATCCTCGGCACTTTCGCCGACATCACGGTGGTGGACGACTATGCACACCATCCCACCGAAATCACCGCGACGCTGACCGCCGCCAAATCGATGGGCTATCGTCATGTGTGGGCGATCTTCCAGCCTTTCACCTTCTCCCGCACCGCCCGTCATCTCGATGCATTTGCCGCCTCACTGTCCATCGCCGACACCGCGGTCGTCAGCGATATCATGGGCTCGCGTGAAACCAACAAATGGAATGTCTATGCCCATCAGATCACCGACAAGATGACAAACGGCGTACACATTGCGGATTTTGAAGGAATCACCGCTTATATTCTTGAACACGCACAACCGGGCGATCTCGTCGTCACGATGGGCGGCGGCAACGTCTACTTCTGCGCGCGCATGATCATTGAAAAGTTAAAAGAGCGTTAAAGGCGCTTTGGATACAAGGAGGTTTATTATCATGGCAAAGCATACCAAACATCATGCCAAGCCGCAAACAGCCCCCGAAGGCATTTACGACGCCCGTACACTCGGCGTGCCGAAAATGCTCGTCCTCGGATTCCAGCATATGTTTGCGATGTTCGGCGCGACCGTGCTCGTTCCGCTTCTTACCGGACTGGATGTAGCAACCACCCTGCTGATGGCAGGTCTCGGTACGTTGTTTTTCCATCTGGTTACGAAGGGCAAGGTCCCTGCCTTCCTCGGTTCTTCGTTCGCATTCCTCGGCGGATACGGTGCCATCACGGCGCTGGCAGGTGACGAAGGCTATGAAAACGTAACAACCACACAGCTTCTCCCCTACGCCTGCCTCGGTGTGGCTTGCGCAGGTCTGCTGTATTTGGTGCTGGCGGCACTGATCAAAATCGTTGGCGTTAACCGTGTTATGAAGTTCTTCCCGCCCGTCGTCACCGGTCCGATCATCATTGCCATCGGTCTGGGTCTCGCAGACGACGCTGTGGGCAACTGCAAGACCAACTGGCCGGTCGCTGTCATCGCCCTCGCGATCATCATTGTCTTCAATGTATGGGGCAAGGGGATGCTGAAAATCATCCCGATCCTGCTCGGTGTGCTCGGTTCCTGTGCGATTGCGGCAGTGCTCGCCCTGTGCTTCGGCGAAACCATTACACTGGATAACGGCAATCAGGTGATTGCGCTCGCCGGCAACGCTTCGCTCCAGCTCTTTGATGTAGCGGCGCTCAACGAACTCAAGGAAGCCGCCTGGATCGGCTTGCCGATCTACTGGGATCGCACCGTGTTCGGCGGCATCGACTGGAGCAACGGCGCTCTCATCGTATCGTCCATCATCGCGATCATGCCCATCGCTCTGGCGACCATGATGGAGCATATCGGCGACATCTGCGCCATCAGCTCCACCTGCGGTAAGAACTATGTCAAGGATCCCGGTCTGCATCGCACGCTGATCGGTGACGGTCTGGCAACAACGTTTGCCTCGCTGTTCGGCGGTCCTGCGAACACTACCTACGGCGAAAACACCGGCGTGCTGGCGCTGTCCAAGGTGTACGATCCCCGCGTCATCCGCATTGCGGCCATTATCGCATCGGTACTGGCGTTCTGCCCGAAATTTGCCGCACTCATCCATCTGATTCCGACGGCGGTCATCGGCGGTATCTCCTTCGTGCTCTATGGCATGATCTCCGCGGTCGGTGTGCGCAACGTGGTGGAAAATCGTGTCGACTTCTCCAAGAGCCGCAACCTGATCGTTGCCGCGATTATCCTCGTGTGTGCGCTCGGTCTGACAGGCGGTATCTCCTTCGCCATCGGCAACGTGACCATCACGCTGTCGGCGCTGGCGGTGGCGTCCCTGGCGGGTATTATCCTCAACGCTATCCTGCCGGACAAGGATCATGTCAAGTTTGATCAATAATCGGTTTTAAACAGAGAAAGAGCCATTCTTCCGCATGAAGAATGGCTCTTTTTATCGGATCAGATCGCGGATGACTTCGCCCGCCAGAATCAATCCCGCCGCCGACGGCACAAACGAAATGCTTGCAGGACAGCGTCTGCCGCCTTCGGGCGGTTTGACGGGTTCTTCCTTTGAATACACCACCTTGCACGCCTCCACCCCACGCAAACGAAGTTCGCGTCGCATAACGCGTGCCAGCGGACACACGGAGGTCTTTTGGATATCCGCCACTTCAAACTTGGTCGGATCAAGCTTGTTTCCAGCCCCCATGCAGGAAATAATCGGAATACCAAGGCGGTTTGCCCGTACGATCAATTCGATTTTGGCAGGCACCGAATCAACCGCATCCACAATGTAATCATACCCTGACAAATCGATGTCATCGGCGGTATCAGGAGCATAAAACAACGCCCGCGTTTCCACATCGCATTCGGGAGAAATATCCCGCACGCGCGAGGCGGCCACATCGACCTTGAGTGCGCCGACCGTCGAGTGAAGGGCGATCAACTGACGATTGAGGTTGGTGACACTGACGGTATCGTTATCGCAAAGAAGCAATCGTCCGACACCCGCTCTGGCAAGGGCTTCCACCACAAAAGAGCCGACGCCGCCGACACCGAACACTGCCACCGACGCATGACGTAAATGTTCAAGTGCATCTTCACCGATCAGCATAGCGGTGCGCTCATCCTGTTCACGCATCCGATGTCACCTCCCCATAATGAGTTAAAAATGATACAATGTCCCCGCCGTCCGATTGTCGGGTTGCCGGGACCATGCCGATATTCACGTTGTGCAAGCTACGGAAGATCTGCTGTCTGGCATCGGGAATCTCTTTGGAGAGCGAAGCCGTCAGCATCTTCATCTGTTGACGCTTGGATCCGCCGCATCCGTGCTCGGACAGCGGACAGCCGCTGTGCAGAAAGGTTAGTCCGCTGTTCTTTTGCCACAGCGTGATCGCATGTTCTTCCACGCCGTAAAGCGGGCGAATCAGTTCCATCCCCTCGTAATGATCGGCGCGCAGTTTGGGCATCATGGTTTTGATTTCCGCGCCGTACAACATGCTCATCAGCGCCGTTTCCACCATATCATCGAGATGATGCCCGAGCGCGATCTTGTTGCATCCGTGCTTTTGTGCGAGTTTGTACAGCCATCCGCGGCGCATCCGTGCGCACAGATAGCAGGGAGAGCCTTCGGACTGCTCGGACACCACACGAAACAGCGGGACGTCTTCAATCACCAGTGGCACGCGAAGCGTTTGGGCAAGGGTGACAAGCGCCTCCCGATCCGCGGGCGTGTAACCCGGATCAATACACAAAAAGGTCAGTTCAAACGGTACATCGGAATACCGATGAAGCATCTGCATGCATTTGGCGAGCAAAAAGGAATCCTTGCCGCCCGACACGCACACCGCCACGCGGTCGCCTTCGCTGAGCAATTCGTATTGCTTGAGTGCGCCGACAAACGGTTGCCAGATGGACTGACGATAGGTTTTCTGAATCGTCCGCTCGATGCGTTGCCATTCTTCCACAGGCTGTCCCTCCCTTCTGTTTGTCCCTACTATACCATATTTCGCGGCGAATGACAAGTTTATTTGCGACAGGATCGGTTTTCGATTGCTATTATCGGACGGCTCTGGTATAATAAACATATAGGATAATGACAGGAGGACACACAGCATGAATCGTGACGAGATTTTTTCCAAAGTTGACCATACTTTATTAAAACCCACCGCCACCACCGCGCAAGTGTTTGCGCTGTGCGATGAGGCGGTCACGCACCATACCGCTTCGGTGTGCATTCCGCCGCGCTTTATCGCCGCGGTCAAAGAACGCTACGGCGATACGCTGACCATCTGCACCGTTATCGGATTCCCGCTCGGCTATCAGACCACTGCCGTCAAGGTGGCGGAAACCGTCGATGCCGTGGCGACGGGTGCCGACGAAATCGATATGGTGATTGCGCTCGGGGATGTTAAGGAAGGTCGGTTCGATGCCGTCACCGCGGAAATTGCCGCCGTGAAAGCCGCCTGCAACGGCAAGCTCCTGAAGGTCATCATCGAAACCTGCTATCTGACAGAGGATGAAAAAATTGCCCTGTGCCGCTGCGTCAGCGACGGCGGTGCCGAATTCATCAAAACATCCACGGGATTCGGTACGGGTGGTGCGACCCTCGACGATATTGCCCTGTTTAAAGCCCATATTGCCCCTGCCGTACGCATCAAAGCGGCGGGCGGTATCCGCACAAAGGAAGATATGGAAGCGTTTATTGCGTGCGGCTGTGACCGCATTGGCACCTCCGGCGCCGTCAATGCATTGAAGGAGTAATCTTGTATGACAAAACGCATATTCTGGCTGATTGCAGACAGCTTCGGTATCGGCAATGCACCCGATGCCGCTGCATTCGGAGACGAAGGTGCTAATACCCTCGCCTCCTGCATGGCAAGCGGACAGCTATCGGTGCCGACCATGGCGTCGCTCGGACTCTTTCACATTCCCGGTGTGTGCAAGGATGCCCCGAACACGCGTCCGCTCGGCTGTTTCGGACGGATGCGCGAAGCCTCCGCCGGCAAGGACACCACCATCGGTCACTGGGAACTGTGCGGCATTCACAGCCGTCAACCGCTTCCCACCTATCCGAACGGCTTTCCGGCAGATGTGATCGACGCACTGAAAGCCGCATTCGGGCGTAACATTCTCTGTAATCGTCCCTATTCGGGCACGGAAGTGATTCGGGATTACGGACAGGCGCATCTGGATTCGGGCGCGTTGATTGTGTATACGTCTGCGGACAGCGTCCTTCAGATCGCGGCGCACGAAGAGCTTGTGCCGCTCGACACCCTCTATCACTACTGCGAACAGGCACGCGCACTCCTGCAAGGTGAGCACGGCGTCGGACGCGTGATCGCGAGACCCTTCACGGGAGATGCCGAACATGGCTTTGTGCGCACGAAAAACCGCCATGACTATTCGTTGACACCCCCCGAAAAAACCATCCTCGATCGTCTGCAGGAACACGGCTTGAACACCATCGGTGTGGGGAAAATCCACGATATTTTTGCAGGTTGCGGCATTTCCCGCACCATCCGTACCGCCGATAACACCGACGGTTTGCGGCAAACGCTTACCCTTGCAAACGAGGAGTTTGAAGGGCTGTGCTTTGTCAACCTTGTGGATTTTGATATGGTGTACGGACACCGTCGCGATGTCGACGGCTACACCCGTGCCTTGAACGAGATGGATCGCGGACTCGGTGTTCTGCTGACGAAGCTTCGTAACGATGATGTGTTGATGATCACCGCCGACCACGGATGCGACCCTGCTTTTAAAGGCACCGATCACACCCGCGAAACTGTACCGATACTCGTATACGGACCGTCGCTTCAAAGCGGCGTACATCTCGGGGTACGGGACACGTTCGCAGACGCAGGTGCTACCGTGTGCGATTTGCTCAAGGCGCCGAAGCCCGCCTTCGGTCATTCCTTTGCCGATCTCATGCGGAAATAAGCAGGATTTGTTCGCTATACACACCCGAAAGGATTGATGTGTTATGATCGATACCCAACGTTTACTGGACGCCGCCGAAGATGCCCGCCGCCACGCCTACGCGCCGTATTCCCGCTTTGCGGTCGGCGCGGCACTGCTTTGTCAAAGCGGACGGATTTACACCGGATGCAATATCGAAAATGCCGCGTTCGGCGAAACCTGTTGCGCGGAACGCGTCGCAATTTTCAAGGCCGTTTCGGACGGCGAAAGTCGCTTTTGTGCGATTGCCGTCGTCGGCGGCCGGCAAGGCGAGCCTGCCCTCTCCCCTTGCACGCCCTGCGGCAGTTGCCGCCAAGTGTTGGCGGAATTCTGCGGCGACGACATGGTGATCCTGTCTCACGATCTGGAAACCACACTCAGTGCACTGTTGCCGCGGGCATTTCGTCTGACGGAAGATCCCTCATAAGAAAGGAAAGCGCCCCATGACCATGTACGATCTGATCATCAAAAAGAAACGCGGCGAAGCCTTCACTGACGAAGAGATCGCCTTTTGGGTGAATGGTGTTACTGACGAATCGATTCCTCGCTACCAGACCGCCGCTTTGCTGATGGCGATCTGCTTTCAGGGACTGAACGCCCACGAAACCGCCGTACTGACGGACTGCATGATGCACAGCGGCGACGTGGCGGATCTGTCCGCCATCGACGGATGCACCGTCGATAAGCACTCCACGGGCGGCGTCGGCGATAAGACCACCCTGGTGGTCGCCCCGCTGGCGGCGGCATGCGGACTGAAGGTGGCGAAAATGTCGGGGCGCGGACTGGGTCACACCGGAGGCACCGTCGATAAACTCGAATCCATCCCCGGTTTTTGTACCACGCTCTCTCCCGCCGCCTTCGCCGATATCGTCAACCGCCACGGGCTCTGTGTGATCGCGCAAAGCGGCGACATCGCCCCCGCCGACAAAAAGCTCTATGCCTTGCGGGATGTGACGGGCACGGTCGATAATCTGTCGCTAATCGCCTCCTCGATCATGTCCAAAAAGCTCGCAGGCGGCGCTAAAGCGCTTTGTCTCGACGTGAAATACGGCAGCGGCGCGTTTATGAAAACGCCCGACGATGCCATTGCTCTTGCCAAAGCGATGGTGGATATCGCCGCGCACCACGGACGGCATTGTGAAGCGCTGATCACGGCGATGGATCGTCCTCTGGGATATGCCGTCGGCAACGCCATCGAAGTGCGCGAGGCAATTGCGACGTTGCAAGGAAACGGTCCCGATGATCTGACCGCCTTATCGCGACGGATCGTAGCGGAACTGCTCACGATGAACGGTATGTCGCCCGAAGATGCCGATAAAGCGGTCAGCGAAGCGTTGGCAAGCGGCGCGGCACTGAACCGTTTGCGGGATATGATTGCGGCACAAAGCGGCGATATCGCCGTGATCGACAATCCCGCTTTGCTCGCCGATGCACCCTTTAAAGCGGTGCTGACCGCGTCACAGGACGGCTATATCGCGGCGATGGATACAGAATGCATCGGTCTGACTGCGACGGCTCTCGGCGCCGGTCGGGAAACCGCCGAAGACACCATTGATATGGGGGCAGGACTGTGGCTTCATAAAAAAACAGGCGACGCTGTTTTCAAAGGGGAACCGCTCGCCGCCCTGTTTACCTCCCGCCCCGAATCGCTTATTCCGGCGCTTGAGCGCTTACAAAGCGCCTTGACCATAGCCGACAATCCGCCGCCGCTCACGCCTCTGATTTATGCGAAAGTCACGGCAAACGGCGTCACCGTCTTTTAAACAGCAAAAAAACACCACAGACTCATTGTTAGAGTCTGTGGTGTTTTGCTATGCATCAGTATTGTACAATAAATTCTTCGGCAAGCGGCTGAAGCGCGAACTCACGATGATTCGCCCCGATGCTGGTGGCAAGCCACAGCTTCATATACATCGGAATATATGCGCACAGCGGCAACGCACAGATACCGAGTTCATCAAAGCGCGCCGCGCTTTCGTACCGCACGCCGCTGCGGATATTCACCAAAAACACGGGAATATCCTTCTCGGCGGCACGACGGCAGAACTGCTCAAACGCTTCGCCGCGCGTGTTTACCGTGCCCGAATGGTACGGTTGCAACAGCACCGCCTTGACGTTGTCGAGGTTGTAGTCGTAGCCTTCGCCGGGCTTGCACTGCACCGTCAGCACCTGCGCCGACGGCGTAAAGCGCACATGCTCATAGCCCGTCGCCGCGTCGGTGGGACGATACGCCGTGTTGCGGATGATGACACCGTCCTCGCAGATCGCATAGAAGCGGTTGGCAATGCTGTAGATCGCATCGTCGCATTCGCGATGCGCCAGCAGGCGCGTAGCACGATGCAGGCGCGTCACGCCGTCCGCGTTGCGGTAGCTGACAAACACACCGCGACCGCCGCGGGAGCGAATGAAATCCACCGCCGCCGCAAAGTTCATGTGCGCATTGCTCCGACGATCATCCGGCGGATAGTTCGACGACACAAACACGATCGGAATCTGTTGCTTGGAAAATACGTAGCCGAGTCCCGCCGCCACATACGGCATCGTATCGGTACCGTGCGTGATGATCACGCCGTTGATATCGCTGTTCAGATTCTCCTGCACACAGTCGATCAACGCGTTGATATGAATATGGGTCACCTGTTCACTGAGCGTGACGTACGGTGTTTTGATAATAAACTCCACATCGTTATCGGGATGCTTTTTCACGAACCGATCGATGACGCTGTAGGAGCACGCCTCATCCGGTGTAAGCCATTCCCCTTCGATGCGGCATCCGATGGTGCCGCCGGTCATAATAACAAGAAGCTTCATGCTGTCTATCCCCTTTATGCATTACTTGTCGGACATTACCGAAGAACAAGGGTCACTGTAAAGAATACCCGCGAACGACACGGATATTCGGATTTCGCTTAAAGTTGAACAAAGCCCATCTTCTTCTTGGCTTTGCTCAGCGTTCTCGCCGCCACACGGGACGCCGAAGCCGCGCCGCGCGCCATCATTTCCTCGAGATACGCTTTATCCTTCATCAGCGCGTCAAAACGCTCCTGAATGGGTGCCAGCTCTGCCGCTACCGCTTCGCCGACCGCCAGCTTGAAGTCGCCGTAACCGCGACCGTCAAACTCACGCTCAATCTCTTCAAAGGATTTCCCCGTAACAGCGGCATACATTTCCATCAGATTGTTGATACCGTCTTTGCCTTCGGCATAGTGCACACACGCTTCGCTGTCGGTCACGGCACGTTTGCATTTACGGATGATGGTATCCTTATCGTCGCGCATGGAAATGTAGGAATTCTGATTCTCATCCGATTTGGACATTTTCTTGGTCGGATCCTGCAACGAACGCACACGTGCACACGCTTTCATGATGTACGGCTCGGGCACGAGGAAGGTGGAACCGTAAGCGTTGTTGAAGCGGGTCGCAATGTCGCGCGTCAGCTCAACGTGCTGTTTCTGGTCCGCACCGACGGGAATGTAGTCGGGTTGATACAGCAGGATATCCGCCGCCATCAGCGTGGGATACGCAAACAGACCGAGGTTGATGTTGTCGGCATGCTTTTGCGATTTATCCTTGAACTGGGTCATACGGGACAACTCGCCGAACTGCGTTGTGCAGGCAAGCAACCACGCCAGCTCCGCGTGCGCAGGCACCTGCGACTGCACAAAGACGATATTCTTTTCAGGATCCAGACCGATCGCCAGAAGCAACGCGAACATTTCGCGGATTTGCTGACGAAGCTTCTGAGGATCCTGTTTGACGGTGATGGCGTGAAGATCCGCCACCGCAAAACAACAATCCATTTCCTCCTGCATCGCCACCCAATTGCGCATCGCGCCGAGGTAGTTGCCGAGGGTGGGAATGCCGGTCGGTTGAATACAGCTGAGCGCCCGTTTGCGACGCTGGATTTCGGGTTGTTCGTTCATATCATGATTCTCCTGTCATCAGGCAGTGCCGTTATCCGACACGACCAATATACTCTTTTGCAAATGCGCCGAGGCGCGCCACGCCTTCCCGCATGGCTTCGTTCGTCGGCGTGGAATAGTTCAGGCGGAAGCACTGCAAATGCTCACCGTTGACCTGAAACGCCGATCCTGGCACAACGGCGACCTTGTGTTCCTTGACGGCTTTCGTGCAGAAATCCGCCATATCAACGCCGTCGGGAAGCTGACACCACACAAATAAGCCGCCTTCCGGCTTATGATAAGTAATACCTGCCGGCACCAGATGCTCGTCAATGAGATCCATCATGAGTTGCGCCTTTTCGCGATAGATACTGCGCAAACGCGTCAGATGCGCGTCAAAATCATAGGTGGTCATAAACTCATGGCACACCATCTGCGCCCACTGTGTCGTATGTACGTCCTCGCCCTGCTTGGCGACGATCATCTTCGCGAGAAGCGCCTTGTTGGCGATCGCAAAGCCGACGCGGATGCCGGACGCGAGCACCTTGGAAAAGCTGCCCGCATACACCACGCGACCGTCGGTATCCATCGACTTGATCGCGGGGACGTGTTCACCCGCAAAGCGGAGATCGCCGTAAGGATTATCCTCCACGATCAGCACGTCGTAGCGGCACGCCAGTTCATACAGACGGCGGCGTTTTTCAAGACTCATCGTAATACCGGCGGGATTCTGGAAATTCGGAATCGTGTAAATAAAGCGGACGCGGTCATTGTCGCGAAGCGCCGCTTCCAGCGCGTCCATATCCATGCCGTCCGCCTGAACAGGCACGCCGACCAGCTTGGTGCCCAGGGCACGGAAGGAGTTGAGCGAGCCGATGAAGCTGGGGCTTTCCGCGATGATCACATCGCCTTGATTGCAGACCGTTTTGGTGACCAGTTCCATCACCTGCTGGGCGCCCGATGTAATGAGGACATCGTCCTCCTCGCCGCCCACGCCGTACGTGGCGGTCATGTACTGCTTCAGATGATCGCGAAGAGGTTGATAGCCTTCGGTCGCGCCGTATTGAAGCACGTCAATGGGACGCTCGGTCAACAGTTTTTGCGAGATCGCGGCGATCGCTTCCACGGGAAACGCTTCGGGAGCGGGATTGCCCGCCGACAGCGCCACCACACCGGGCACAGACGCGTATTTCAAAATTTCACGGATTGCGGAGGGTTGCAGGTCTCGCAAGCCGTCGGAAAAGGTGTAATTCATGGGTAAAATTCCTCCAAAACAGAAAAAAATACACTTTCTTTCTTGTATTTTACCATTCCTCATTGACTTTTTCAATATAAAAATATAAAATTATAAGAGTTCTTATGATAGAAATCCGTATTTTGGAGGGATTCCCTTATGGCAACCTTACAGCAGCTCAGCGAAGCGATGTTCCCGACGGTCACCGCAACCCCCGAGCAGCTTGAACAACAATATCCACCGCGCGGGCTCAATGAGAACGCACGCGTCACGCGTATCGCTCCGAGCCCGACCGGCTATCTGCATCTTGGTGTGTTTTTTACCGCCATGATCAATCGTCTGACTGCGTCGGCATCCGACGGTGTGTTTTACTTCCGTCTGGAGGATACCGATAAAAAGCGCGAGGTCGAGGGCGGCGCCGACGATATTCTGCGCGGTTTCAACACCTATGGGCTGACCATCGACGAGGGCTTCACCGCTCCCGGCGTGGTAAACGGCCCCTATGCTCCCTATCAGCAATCCTGCCGCGTGGATCTGTACCACGTGTACGTCAAATCGCTCGTCGAGCAAGGACTGGCTTACCCCTGCTTCTGTTCCGAAGAAGAACGCCTTGCCGCCCGCGAGCAACAGGAAGCACAAAAATGCCGCACCGGCTATTACGGTCCGTTCGCGAAATGCCGCGAGCTGACGGTCGATGAAGCGCTTGCACGCATTGAAAACGGCGATACATATGTGGTGCGTCTGCGCTCCCCCGGTGACGAATCCCGTCGCATAACCTTCACCGATCTCATTAAAGGCAAAATCGAGATGCCCGAAAATGACGAGGATATCGTCCTGCTGAAATCCGACGGTGTGCCGACCTACCACTTCGCTCACGCGGTTGACGATCACTTGATGCGCACGACACACGTGATTCGCGGCGACGAGTGGATTTCGTCCGTACCGAAACATCTTCAGTTGTTCCGTGTGCTCGGGTTCAAAGCACCGAAATACGCCCATGTCGCCCCCATTATGAAGGAAGACAACGGCGGTAAGCGCAAGCTTTCCAAGCGAAAGGATCCCGAAGCCGCCATGCATTTCTACGCACAGCAGGGCTATCCGGCGGACAGCGTGCTGGAATATCTGCTGACCATCGCGAACAGCGATTTCGAGGATTGGCGTCGCGCCAACCCCACCGCTCCCCGCAGTGCGTTTCCGTTCAATCTCAAGAAGATGAGCGTGTCGGGTGCTTTGTTCGATATGAACAAGCTCAACGATGTCAGTAAAAACGTTATCGCTTCGATGGACGCCGCCGCCGTCACCGATGCCGTGATGGCATGGGCCAAGGAATATGACACGGCGTTTTACGACAAACTCAGCGCCGATCCCGCCTTTGCACAGGGCATCTTTGCCATTGATCGCGGCGGTCCCAAGCCCCGCAAGGATATGGCCAAATGGAGCGACGCGCCCGATTATGCCGCGTATTTCTTTGAGGACGGATTCGACAGCGACTGGGAACTCCCCGAACATCTGCACGCCGCCGACGCCGCCGCAGTGCTGACGGCATACAAAGATGCCTACGACGCATCGCAGGACAAGCAAGCGTGGTTTGACACGCTCAAAGCCTTGTGCCCTGCGCTCGGTTTCTGCCCCGAGGTCAAGGAGTTCAAGAAGAATCCCGAAGCCTATAAAGGACACGTCGGCGACGTCAGCACGATCGTTCGTCTGGCGATCACCGGTCGCCGCAACACACCCGATCTGTGCGCGATCATGCAGTTGCTCGGTATCGACACCGTCAATGCCCGCCTGGACGCCGCCATTGCCAGACTCAACCCTTAAGGAGGTTTTACCATGGAAGAAAAAACCATTGCGGAGGTCAGTCGCCCCTCCAATTTCATTCACGATATCATTGATGAAGAACTCAAGGAAGGTGGTCGTTGCTACGGCAAAACCGTACAGACGCGCTTTCCTCCCGAGCCCAACGGCTACCTGCACATCGGTCATGTGAAGGCACTTTGCATCGACTTCGGTACTGCCGAAAAATACGGCGGCGTTTGTCATCTGCGTATGGACGATACGAACCCCACTAAGGAAGACGTCGAATATGTGGAGGCCATCAAAGAGGATATTCACTGGCTCGGTTACGACTGGGGCGAGCATTTCTACTACGCATCGGATTACTTTGACAAGATGTATGAGCTGGCGATCGGTCTGATCAAAAAAGGGCTGGCATATGTCTGCGAACTGACCCCCGAACAAATGAAAGAAAATCGCGGTGACCTGACGCATCCCGCGGTCAGCCCCTATCGCGATCGTCCGATCGAAGAAAGTCTCGATTTGTTTGAACGCATGAAAGCGGGTGAATTCCCCGACGGCGCGATGACCCTTCGCGCCCGCATTGATCTTGCCAGCGGTAACTTCAATATGCGCGATCCTGCCATTTATCGCATCAACCACGCGCATCATCATCGCCAGGGCGATAAATGGTGCATCTATCCCATGTACGACTATGCGCATCCCATTGAGGATATGATGGAAGGCATCACCCACTCTCTGTGCTCGCTGGAATTTGAAAACCACCGTCCGTTGTACGACTGGGTGAAGGAAAATGTGGACCTGGATGCCGATCCGCGTCAGATTGAATTTGCGCGTCTGGGCATCAACTACACGGTCATGTCCAAAAGAAAGCTCCGCAAGCTCGTTGAGGACGGCGTGGTTTGCGGCTGGGACGATCCCCGTATGCCCACCCTTTGCGGTCTGCGTCGCCGTGGCTACACTCCCGCCGCCGTGCGTGACTTCATTGAGCGCGTCGGCGTCGCCAAGGTACCCAACACCGTCGAATACGCACTACTCGAAGCCTGCCTGCGCGACGATCTCAACGCCAATGCTACGCGCGCGATGGCGGTGCTTCGTCCGCTGAAGCTGACCATCACCAACTATCCCGCCGATCAGACGGAAACCTTTGAGACCGAGAACAACCCGCTCGATCCCGAGGCAGGCACCCACACCGTCACCTTCTCCCGTGATCTGTACATCGAGGAAGATGACTTTATGGAAGAGCCTGTCAAGGGCTATCGCCGTCTCTTCCCCGGCAATGAAGTGCGCATCAAAGCGGCGTACATCATCAAATGCACCGGTTGCGTGAAGGACGAGGACGGCAACGTCATCGAAGTGCTTGCGGAATACGATCCCGAAAGCCGCGGCGGCAACACCGCCGACGGACGCAAGGTGCGCGGCACGATCCACTGGGTGGATGCCCGTACCGCTGTGGACGCGGAAGTACGTCTGTACGGTTCGATGTTCAACGATCCCGACCCCGATGCCGCGGACAAGGATTTCATGAACTGCCTGGCGGAGGATTCGCTGGAAGTCCTGAAAGGCTGTAAGATCGAATCGGCGTTTGCGAACGCTTCGCCGTCCGAATCCTTCCAGTTCATGCGTCTGGGCTATTTCTGTGCCGATTCCAAAGACAGCCGCGACGGCGCGCTGGTCTTCAACCGCTCTGTGTCGCTCAAAGACAGCTTCAAAAAATAATTTGACACCAAAAAGCACCCATGAACCGTAATGGTTCATGGGTGCTTTTTTAACCCTCTTATTTCGTGCCGAAAATGCGATCGCCGGCATCGCCCAGTCCCGGGACAATATAGCAATGCTCGTTGAGCTTTTCATCGAGCGCCGCACAGTAAACCTGCACGTCGGGATGCGCTTCGGTAAGCGCATTCATGCCTTCGGGAGCGGCGATGATGCACAGGAACTTCACACTGCGGGGATGATGTTCCTTGATCATACGGATCGCATCGATCGCAGAACCGCCCGTTGCCAGCATGGGATCCAGCACAAACACATCGCGCTCGGAAATGTCCGCGGGCAGTTTGTTGTAATACTCAATCGGCTCGTGCGTCTCAGGATCGCGATACAGACCGATGTGACCGACACGACCGGCAGGCACAAGCGCCAACGCGCCGTCAACCATACCCAGACCGGCACGGAGAATCGGCACAAACGCCAGCTTACGACCGGCGATCACGCGGCTTTTGGTGACCGTGATGGGCGTTTTGACCTCCACCTCGCACATGGGCAGATCACGGGTGGCTTCGTAAATCAGCAGTTGGGTGATTTCCTCCACCAGTTCACGGAACTGCTTGGAGCCTGTATTTTCGTCACGCAAAAACGTGACCTTGTGTTGGATCAGCGGGTGATCCGAAATAAACGGTGTTGCCATCATTCACATCCTCCTTGGAAGTTTGATTTATCCTTTCAAAGCCTGTCTGGCTTTCAGTTCACGTTCCGCTTGCGGCAAGCGCAGATACAGCGGCTGTAACGTCGCCGCCGACACCCATCCGTCGCGCTCTGCGAGACGTTTCGCGGCGAGTGCGATACCACGCGGGCGCACAAAGCGCAGATGAGACGGTGCAAGCGAGCACGGCAGCTTGTCCTTCGCCGCTTCATAGCAAAGCACAGCGCCGTCGCCGACGAACAACACAGGGCGTCCGCCCGCCTCCAGTTGTTCCAGACACGCATCCAGCGACATTGCTTCATCAGGCGTGATGCGCCCGACAGAGCCGTTTTCGCACGAAAACGATGCGGTATACACCTGACGGCAACGCGCGTCCATAGCGGCACAGATCACGCCGCTGAACGGTACACCGTCCACGCCGCAGGCCAGCGCCTCCAGCGTTGAAACGGGTGCACAAGGCAAATCCCGTTCAAAGCCGAGACCTTTGGCGGCGGCAACGCCGATGCGCACCCCCGTGAAGGATCCGGGACCGTAGCAAACCGCCACTGCTTCGATGTCATCAAAGGTCATCGACGCCTGATCCAGCACGCTTTTCGTCATCGGGAGCACCGTCTGGCTATGAGTCAGCGGCACATCCACAAATGCTTCCGACAGCACGCGACCGTCATCCGTCTGCGCCACACCCGCGCACGCCGTGACCGAGGATGTGTCCAATGTTAAGATAATCACCACGACACCCCCTCAACGGTAATGCGACGTTCGGTATCGGATACGCGTTCAAATGTCACGCGCACCGTATCTTCCGGCAGCGCACCTTCAATCTGTTCGCTCCATTCCACCGCCAGCACCGCGCCCTGATCGATATAATCGAAAAAGCCGGTGGCATATAAATCATCCCACGTTTCGATGCGGTACATATCAAAATGCACCAACGGCGGCTTACCGCCGTAATCCTGCACCAGCGCAAACGTAGGGCTGGATACCTCCGCCTGCGGACAGAGGGTCTGCGCCATACCGCGCACAAACGCCGTTTTGCCCATGCCCAGTCCGCCGAACATGGCCACGACCGTGCCGCCGCGAAGATGTCCGGCGAGTGTCGCGCCTATCGATTCGGTCTGTGCGACCGATGTAGATTCCAAGACCATGTTCTCACCTCTTTCTTATTAGTATACCACACGTCAATCCATTTTGCAACGGGCACTCGAGATTTCGGACGGATGAATATGCACCGAACACCGTTTCACCACGGCTATCCTTTTTTCTACCGTCCGTTTCACCTCCTGCGCGACGTGATACGCCTCCTCGGCGGATAAACCTCGCTGTACGCAGACGGTGATTTCAACAAGTACACGGTTGCCGAACAGCCGCGTATCCATCCGTTGAATCCCTTCCACCGCCTCGACGGTCATCGCACAGCGTGCCATATCCTGTTGCAATACCGGATCACATGCACGATCGGTCATACGGCGCACGGCATCGGCAAATATACCGACAGCGGCTTTAATAATCAGGAGCGCAATCAGCATGCCTGCCACAGAATCCATCATCGGAACACCGAGATGCGCACCGATCATACCGCACAAGCTCCCGACCGAAGACAGCGCATCGGTGCGCTGATGCCACGCATCCGCCATCAACGCCGCCGAGCCGCTTGTCTTCGCCGCGTGTCTTGTAAAACGAAACATACCTTCTTTGATAAGGATCGCGGCAAGAGCGGTAATCCATGCGTACCCGTACGAATCGGTGATTGTCCACGAACGGGTCAGCAGATGATGCATCGATGTGACAGCAATGCCAAGCCCCGTCATCCCCACCAGCACCGACAGCACAATGGCCGCCACACATTCCAGACGCTCACATCCGTAGGGGTGCATGTCGTCCTTCTTTCCTGCCAATCGGATGCCGACAATGACCGCCGCCGAACTGAATACATCCGTCACGGAATGCATGCCGTCGGACAGCATCGCCGTCGACGATACCACCCACCCCGTCAACAGCTTGGCGACGGCAAGCAGAAGGTTGATGAGCATATTGAACACCGCCGCGCGCGTCGCCGTGTTATAGGATCGATTCATAACATACTCTCCTTTATATAAAAAAGCGGTACTTTGCACGGGGATGTCCCCGCCAAAGCACCGCTCGTCGGTATTATCTTTCCTATAACATCGTATGCGCCTGACCGTCGATCGGTGATTATCCGTCCCGATGATGATGGAAGTGGAAGATCTTTCCGCTTCCCAGATGCACGATCGGTTCCCATTCGCGTTCGGTTTTGAAATAGCTGATAAGCACAAACAGCGTCATGGGTGCCAAAAATACGGGATACATAAAGACGGCAGGCCAATACCGACCGACCTTTCCCTTTTCCAGCGCCACCGACAGCCACGCCACCAGAAATACCGCCATATATACACCGCCGATGAGAAGCAGTGTGCCGTATCCCAGCACGACATACCATTCATCCCACAGCTTCATGACCGCCAGAATCATCGACAGTACGCTGACCGCTCCCGCCACAAACGTGACGGCAATGGCCGGTACCGCCAGCAAAAACATCATCACATCAAAGGCGTTTTTATTGCCGCCGCGCCACGCCCGATAGGACGGACCGAGAAGCAGCTTGGACTCCTGTGTAATACCGCACATCCAGCGCAGACGTTGCACCACCGACACCCGCCAAGACGTCGGCTGTTCATCGTAGGTAATCGCCTCGCGTACAAATTCAATGTGTTGTCCCTTCAGAATCAGTCGCGATGCAAATTCGCTGTCTTCGGTCAACGTTTCCGTCGGCCAGCCATCGGGCTCAATCGTGTGGCGCTTGAAAGCAAAGCCGGTACCACCGATGGAACAAGGCAACCCGCGATTGCTCCGCGCTTCGTGATAAAAACGGGTCAGCATATACCAATAAATCGCATAACAGCCGCTGATGACACTGTCAAACGGGTTTTTGGTTTCGCGATAGCATTGGGTCGCATCCGCCCCGGAGCAGAGCGCACGGTTCACGTGCGCCAGATACATCGGATCCACCACGTTGTCGGCATCAAACACCGTAAACGCCTCATAGGGACGTGCATCCTCTTTGAGCAATCGTTCAAACACCCATGCCAGCGCAAATCCTTTGCCGACGTGCTCGGTGTCAAAGCGTTCGTAAACGAGCGCACCGTGTTGCCGCGCAACATCGGCGGTGCAATCGGTGCAGTTATCCGCGACCACAATCACGTCAAACAGATCTTCGGGATAATCCTGCGATCGCAGACTGTCAATCAGATCCCCGATAACAGACTCCTCGTTTCGCGCGCAAATGACAACACCAAACAGATATTGCTTATCCTCTTTCGCGGACGGCGTAAACTTGCGGCGCCATCCTGCCAGAGCCATATACAACTGCCATACAGCGATCACGATCACAAACAGCCACAGCACAGCGGCAATCAGGGATAAAATCAGCACAGGCAGTGATAATACTTCATTCATAGTACGTCCTCTTTAACTTCTGTTCGTCAGGAGTGACAACGTTTCCGCCCGCGTACGCGGATCGGAACGCATCCGTCCGCGCAACGCCGAGGTCTGCGTTCTGGCTCCCGCCGCGCGCACACCGCGCATGGTCATGCACAGATGCTCTGCTTCGATAATCACCGCCACACCCTTAGCGTTCAGCTCAGATTCCAGGAAATCCGCCACCTGCGCGGTCAGACGCTCCTGCAACTGCGGACGACGCGCAAAGGTATTGACAATCCGCGCCAGCTTCGACAACCCGATCACCACGCCGTCGTTCGGGATATACGCAATATGCGCCACACCGATAAACGGCAGCAGATGATGCTCGCACATGGAATGAAGCGGAATATCACGCACTGTGACAAGCTCGTCGGGCTGTTGTTCATGGAACAATTTTAAATGCGTTTTCGGATCTTCGGTCATGCCCGAAAACACTTCTTCATACATATTGGCAACACGTTTGGGCGTTTCCACCAGCCCCGGACGATCCGGATCTTCACCGATCGCAAGCAACAGCTCACGTACCGCGGCTTCAATACGTTCTTTATCCATGGATCCTTCGCCTCCTTTTTCGCTCTGCTTATTATACCGCACCGTTTGAAAAATAGCAAGGAAAAAGAGAAAACTTAAAAGAATTGCAAGAAAATAGACAAAAACGCCGCGAGATACACCCGCGGCGTTTTACGGTTATTCTTCCAACGTAACAAACACATTCACATAATCGGTATCCTGTCCGTAATAGATCCACACATCGTCATAGCCGTTGACGACAATTTTAGCGGCGTATTGTTTTGTGCCCGCCGCCAGATTGCTCTGCGGTTCGATCTGGACACTCAGTGCCGCGGGAGAAATCGCCGACACAGCAGCGGCATCGCCGACGATCACAATGTTGTCCAGCGTCTGCTCCCGCACCGACATCGCCATACCGTCGGTGCCACCCTTGACAACCGTATTGTCCTTTGTGACCGTCAGGCTGACAGTCTTTTGCGACAGCTGCTCGGTGTTGAGGGTAACCACGGCGGCATCGGGCGCATCAATCGCCTGCACGCTCGGCGGGATGTCCAGTTTGAAGCGCACAGAATCAGCACTGGTGGACAGACGCGAAAAATCAACCGTACCCAGATTGACAAGCTCCTCTTCCAATGCATCCAGTTCCTCTGCGGGGCCGAGAAGATCGACCGTCTCGGGCGAAATCTGCAACAAATCCTCCGATAAACCGCTCGGACGGTTATTCACCGTATACCCAAGCTTCACCAGGCGTTCTTCCCAGATCGGTACAGTCAGCGTCACGGTGTCGCTTTCAAAATTCTCGATTTTACACAGCGACAGATCCAGTTCATTGCCGTTCTTATCCAGCGCCGTCAACGGCACCTGATACTGCTTCATCGCCGTCAACTGTTCCGCCGCCGACACCCGCGCCACCAGTGAATCGATCTGATCGACAACCGCTTCGGGACCGCTGATAATCGCTTTGTTATCGGGGAAAATCGTCGGATCCAGCACCGGTTCGCCGATCATCGTCCCTTCTTCCGCCGCCGTCAGGAGTGATACGTCCGCCACCACAGGACAACTGACGTTATCCTTCCAGTAGTCGCACACCACCGTCAGGGAATCGGGGGTGATGGTCAGGATGTCATAGTCGGTTTCAGCGCTGTTGCGCGAGACATACAGCGGCAATTCCACATCCCCCGGACCGGTGATCGCATTCAGATCGGCGCGCACACGCAGATCCTCTTCGGTCAGTTTGGTGATTACCGACCATTTGCCGGACACCGTAACTTTGACGTCAAACTCATTGTCGCCCACTACACGAAGACCGCGCTGATACGCGTGACTGTTCATCAGGTCCACCGTCACATTGACGTTGATCTGGCGTTCCTCAATGTTGGCGGGACCGGAAATGACCGCCACCCAGATGGCGGTGGCAAGCAGGAAGGACATGATGAGCATGACCTTGTCGTTATAAAGCAACCGACTGAACGAAAACCGTTTCTTCACGACTCATCCCTCCCTTTAAAAAGCTTTTTAAAGAGATTGATCTGATCGTCTTCGGTCAAGTCTGTAAGCATTTCGTTTTCCAGTGCGATGCGCAACGTTTTCGGCGTATAATCGCGCGTCAGCTCACCGCCCTGCGCCATCGAAATGGCGGTGGTTTCCTCGGACACCACCACGACGATGGCATCGGAGTTTTCGCTCATACCGACAGCGGCTCGGTGACGTGTACCGAGCGAACTGCTCAGGCTATGGTGTGTGGTGAGCGGCAGGATGCACCCTGCGGCAAGCACCCGTCCGTTACGGATAATCATGGCACCGTCATGAAGCGGCGCTTTATTAAAGAAGACGTTGCCGATCAGCTCCACCGACGGGTCGGCGTCGATGACCGTGCCGGAGTTGACGATATCCCCGAGCTTGGTCTGCCGTTCAAACACGATCAGCGCACCCATACGTTGACGCTGAAGCTGTTCCACCGCACCGCAAACCGCCGCAATCGATGCTTTATGCTTGGCGATGACCATTTCCTTGTCCGCGTTCTTGCTGAACGCTGCAAACGCATCGGAGATCTTGGAGTGACCGACACGCTCCAGTGCACGGCGGATCTCGGGTTGGAAGACCACCACGAGCAAAATCAACGCGTTGTCGAACAACACGCCGAGCAAAAAGGTGAGAGCTTTGAGTTCCAGCAGCACCGCAAAGGCGTAAGCCACCGCCATCAGGAGAATGCCCTTCGTCAACTGTTCCGCGCGGGAATCGCGCACCAGCTTGATGAGTCCGAACAGCACCAGACCGACGATCAGAATATCGATCGCGGCAGAGAAGAGATTGATCGTGGAAAAAAACGCCACGATGCGATCCCACGCCCCGGCGGCAACCTGCGCAATGGCTTCGAACATATCCCTCACCTCCAAATACAATCTATTTCTTATATTTTACCATAGCCACTACGGAAACACAATGGATTTTCCGCGATTTTTTTCAAAATTTCCGTGCAATATTGCAGTTGTTTTGTCGTATTCCCCACACCGACGGAAATCCGTACCGTTCCTTCGGGAAACGTGCCGAGTGTGCGGTGTGCAAGCGGCGCGCAGTGCAGTCCGCCGCGTGCCGCGATACCAAAACGAGCCAGCGCATCACAAACCTCCGTCGGAGATATCCCGTCTACGGTCAACGACACAACCGGCGTGGACCGTCCCGCTTGCGGACGCGGTGAGATCAAATGCACATGCGGAACGGTTGCCAGGTGGTCATAAAACTGTGTGCAGAGGCACAATTGGCGACGAGCATCCCGAGCCACACCATCCGCGCCTAGTGCCGATACCGCCGCCCGCAAGCCGCAAATGCCCGCCACATTCGGTGTGCCGCTTTCCATGCGCTCGGGGAACTGCTCGGGCATCTCCGCCGACGCCGACGCACTGCCTGTGCCGCCGAATACCAACGGTTCGAGCGGTATCGGTCGACGGCAAAGAAGCGCTCCCGTCCCCATCGGACCGCCGATGCCTTTGTGTCCCGCCAGACACACTATATCCGCACCGTCCTCCTTGGCAGAGAGCGGCAAATGCCCTGCCGACTGCGCCGCATCCAGCACCAGCGGCAAGCCGTGCCGATGCGCCAGCGCCGCCAGTTCTTTTGCGGGCAACGCACAGCCGATCACGTTGGACGCATGAGAGCATACAATGGCTTTGGTTTGCGGCGTGACGGCGCGCCGAAAGGCGTCCACCGTCGCCTCGGTATCATACGGCGTCACATGGGCGATATCAATTCCGTGCGGAATATACGCATACAGCGGACGCATCACTGCATTGTGCTCCAGATCCGACACCACGGCACGTCCACCGTCGCAAAACAGGCTGTGAATCGCCATATTGAGCGCCGCCGTACAATTGAGCGTGAATATCACCCGCAACGGATCGGATACCCCGAAGGTGTCTGCCATCACCTCACGACAACGATACAGTTGTTCTGATGTGCGCATCGCCGCTTCATAGCCGCCGCGTCCCGGATTCGCGCCGTAATGCACCAGCGCCTCCTGCACGGCGCTTCGGACAAGCGGTGATTTGGGATACCCGGTGGCGGCATGATCCAGATATATCATACGCCATCACGCCCCTTTTCGGCAGGTAACGGGATGCCGTTTGCGCGAAGCAAGGCGGTGATCGACGGGGAATACGACGGAATCAACAAGCTGTATCCGCATCCTTCCTGTTCCTGTGTGCGCTGGCGGATATACGCCCGAATACCTTGTTGCTCCAGAATGCGTTTGGCGCGCATCGCGTGGGATATGGATCCCACATATATCATAGTTTGCATCACTTCCCTCCTTTCTTCTCCCCTGTTCAGTATATGCCGTCGGACGGGGTTTGGTCTTTCCCGGCAATCCCATACAACGAACATTCCATCCGGCAAAAGCCGTCATCCCCCTTGACACGCGAAGGGAATTTGAGTATACTAAATAGCGCATCGAGGTGTGGCGCAATTGGTAGCGCGCTTGCTTTGGGAGCAAGATGCTGCAGGTTCGAGTCCTGTCACTTCGACCAATACTCATTAAGGTTGATTCAAAACGAATCAACCTTAATTTTTTTGTGCTTTTTCGCCTGTTATCAGTGCTTTTGTTTGTATAAGGCGCTGTAAAAACGGGGCTTTGTACTAAAATTATAGCGGGAATATAAGGTTAACTCATTACTAAAAAAACTAAAAATCCGTATTTCCGCCCTCTCCCCGGCAATGAATATTTGCTCCCGTCAACGAACAGTTCTGCCGTTAACGAACACTTTTGCCGTCAACGAACACCGAAAACATAACAGGTTATGAATTCAAGGGTGTATTTACTATTGAAGAATTTTATGGTATAATGTCATAAATAATATTCAAAAAAGCGAGGTGCCAAGGTTATGGCTGAAAAGAAATACATAATTGATAACGCCGAACTGATGGCAGAATGGGACTGGGAAAAGAATGATAAATTAGGTTTTGACCCTAAAACTTTAACTCTTGGTAGCGAAAAAAAGACATGGTGGAAATGTAGCAAAGGTCACGAATGGGAAGCAATGATAGCCAATAGAAACAAGGGAAATGGGTGCCCATATTGTGCAGG
>JAZQHP010000110.1:0-9098 GCA_045540655.1 Acutalibacteraceae bacterium | reverse complement strand
TTGCATCACGAGGCGGTCCAGACCGATGCCCATACCGCCGTGGGGCGGTGCGCCGTAGCAGAACGCACTCGTAAGGAAGCCGAATTTCTCCTGTGCCTCCTCGTCGGACAGTCCGAGCGCCTTGAACATCTGCGCCTGCAGGTCGGGATTGGTGATACGGATGGAGCCCGAAGCGAGCTCGATGCCGTTGAGCACGAGGTCGTACGCCTTCGCGTACACCTTGCCGGGATCGCTTTCCAGATAGGGAATGCATTCATCCAGCGGCGCGGTGAACGGATGGTGCATCGCGTCCCACTGCTCGGTTTCCTGATTCCACTCGAAGAAGGGGAACTCGGTGATCCACAGCGGCGCATAGCCCGTGCGCTCGATGCCGATGCGGTCGGCAACCTCCAGACGGAGCGAGCCGAGCGTGGAGAGCACGTTGTATTTGATCGTATCGGCAACGATGAGCACCACGTCGCCCTGCTCGGCACCCGCCGCACTGAGCAACGCTTCCATCTCGTCGTCGGTCATGAATTTCGCAAACGAGCACGCGCGATTATCGGCGGTCCAGCGCACAAACGCCAGACCCTTCGCACCGATGCCGCGCACATACTCGGTGAGCTTGTCGATTTCCTTGCGGGTCAGCTTGTCCGCCGCCCCCTTGGCGGTGATCGCACCGACCGCGCCGCCGCCTTCGATCGCCGAGGTGAACACACCGAAGCCGCAGTCCTTGACGACATCGGAGAGATCCACCAGCTCCATACCGAAGCGCACGTCGGGCTTATCCGAGCCGTAACGCGCCATCGCTTCGTTGTAGGTCAGGCGGGGAAGCGGCATCGGCAGATCGACGCCCAGCGCCTTATCGAACACCGTCTTCAGGTAGCCTTCGCCGATGGCGAGCACGTCCTCTACGTCGACAAACGACATTTCCAGGTCGATCTGGGTGAATTCGGGCTGACGATCCGCGCGCAGATCCTCGTCGCGGAAGCAACGCGCCAACTGCATATAGCGGTCAAAGCCCGCCACCATCGAGAGCTGTTTGTACAGCTGGGGCGACTGCGGCAACGCGTAGAACGTGCCCTCGTGCAGACGCGACGGCACGAGGAAGTCGCGCGCACCTTCGGGGGTGGATTTGATGAGCATGGGGGTTTCCAGCTCAATGAAGCCCTGCTCGTCGAAGTAATCGCGGGTGATCTTGGTGATGCGGTGACGCATCAGCAGATTGCGTTGCAGGTCGGGACGGCGCAGGTCGAGATAGCGATACTGCAGACGGATCAGCTCGTCGGTCTTGCAGTTTTCGATGATTTCAAACGGGGGCGTTTTCGCCTTGCCGAGCACGCGAAGCTCCGACACGGCGATCTCAATGTCGCCCGTCGGCAGTTCGGGGTTTTTCGAGGTGCGTTCACGCACCGTGCCCACGGCGGCAAGCACAAACTCACTGCGCACCGAGGACGCCTTGTCAAACACCGCGCGGTCAACCGTCTCGTCGAACGCGAGCTGGACAATGCCCGTGCGGTCGCGCAGATCGACAAAGATCAGCTGTCCGAGGTCGCGCTGACGTTGCACCCAACCGAACAGCGTCACGGTTTCACCCGCGTGGCAAGCCCGCAGGTCGCCGCAATAATGGGTGCGGCGAAGCCCTTTGATGGTTTCCATAGTTCAAAACTCCTTTGAGAGAGGATGGGGCTGTCAATCAGCCCTGTTCCACGACACTGCCGAAAATATCCGCCATGTTCGCCATTTCGCGGTCCAGCGTCTTGTTGTACAGCGTAATATACAGATCGTCCAGACCCACTTCGGTCTGTTCGCCCGTCGTCATATCCTTCAGCTTTGCCACGCCGGCGGCGAGCTCATCGTCGCCCACCACCACGGTATAGCGTGCACCGATTTTGTCGGCGTATTTCATCTGCGCCTTCAGTCCGCGACCCGCCAGATCGGTTTCCACCGCCACGCCGCCTTCACGCAGCCGCGCCGCGATCGCAAAGCACGCCTGCACCGCTTTTTCGCCCATCGGCGCGAGATACAGCTCGGGACGGGGCGCGTCGGGCATCGGCGCGTTCTTCGCTTCCAGAATCATCAGCAGACGCTCCAGACCCATGCCGAAGCCGAGCGACGGCAGATGGTTGCCGCCGAGCTCCTCGATCAGACCGTCGTAGCGACCGCCGCCGCACACCACTGCCTGCGAGCCGAGCGCATCGGACACAAACTCAAACACGGTGCGGGTGTAATAGTCCAGGCCGCGCACGATGTGGGGATCCACTTCAAACGGCAGTTCCGCGGCATCCAGGCACGCCTTCACCTTTTCAAAATGCTCGGCGCATTCGTCGCACAGAAAATCCAGCATTACGGGCGCGCTCGCCGCGAGCTCGTGGCACACGGGGGATTTGCAGTCGAGGATACGCATCGGATTGCGGTCCAGACGGTCGCGGCAGGTGCCGCACAGCGTCTCGACGTTTGCCTCGAAGTACGCCTTGAGTGCCGCGTGATATTTTGCGCGGCAGGTCGGGCAACCGATGGAATTCAGATGCAGCTTCACGCCCGTCACGCCCAGCGCCTGCAACAGCGTGTGCGCGAGCGAGATCACCTCGGCATCCGCCTGCGGCTCTTTCGCGCCGAAGCATTCCACGCCGAACTGGTGGAACTCACGCAGACGACCCGCCTGCGGCTTCTCATAGCGATAGCACGAGGTCAGATAGCAGATCTTCACGGGAAGCGCCTCGGTGTGCAGGCCGTGCTCCAGCAGGGCGCGCGCCGCGCCCGCCGTTCCTTCGGGGCGCAGGGTGATCGAACGGTCGCCCTTGTCCGTGAAGGTGTACATTTCCTTTTGCACCACGTCGGTGGTCTCGCCCACCGAGCGATGGAACAGCTCCGTGTGCTCAAACACGGGCGTGCGCAGTTCGCGATAGCCGAAATCGCGCGCGACGGACAGCGCAGTCTGCTCCACCGCCTGCCATTTATGACTCTCCGCGGGCAACACATCCTGTGTGCCGCGCGGCGCTTTGGTAATCAATGCCATGAGATCGATCTCCTTTGTTGCAAAAAGTTCCCGCACACACGGGCGCAGGTCAAAAAAAGGCGCACGGCACGGTGCGCCTTTTTCATGTTCCGATGTTGGTTATTTGGCGTTGGGGTTGACGATGTTACGCCAATCGAGGTCACCGCGCTCGAGACCGTGAATCAGCACTTCCGCCGTGGCGATGTTGGTCGCGACGGGGATGTTGCGCATGTCGCAAAGACGAAGCATATCGTGTTCGTTGGGCTCGTGATCCTTCACGGTCAGCGGATCACGGAAGAAGAGGAGCAGATCGATCTCGTCGCACTGAATGCGCGCGGAAATCTGCTGGGCGCCACCCTGCGCTCCGCTCAGATAGCGGAGTACCGGCAGACCGGTGGCTTCGGAAACCATTTTTCCGGTAGTTCCCGTGGCACAAATATGATGGCGGCTGAGGATTCCGCAATAGGCGATGCAGAATTGCACCATCAGTTCCTTTTTGGTGTCGTGAGCGATCAAGGCGATGTTCATGTCCGGGGCACGCTCCTTTTCAAAATAGAATGGTATAGGATCACGGCGGGTTGCCGTCAATCGGTCAGGTCATGCGAGCGATGTCGGCAAGCTTCACCGATTCGCCGCAGAACCGCGCGGCGATGTTTTTTATGCACGCGGCGGCATAGCTTTTCGGGGGGAAGGCTTGTCCGTTGGCGGTGGCGAGGGTCACCGCGTCATCCTCGGGAATCACGCCGAGGAGCGGCACCTGCGCCACATCCATGATCTCGTCGATGTCGAGCATCTGCCCTTTCATCACCGCGCGCGGACGCAGGCGGTTGATGATCATTTTATAGGAAATGTCCTGTCCGTCGAGCAGGTTGGACGCGATGTGCACATCGCGGGCGCACACCATGTCGGGGGTGGACACCAGAATCGCGCGGTCCGCCGCGGCGATCGCCGTGCGGAAGCCGCGACCGATGCCCGCCGGGCAATCGATCAGTACGGTGTCATAATGTTCGGACAGCCCGCGGCACAAATACTGCATATCGGCGGGCGTGATGTGCGGATCGGGCGTCGTCGGCGCGGGGATCACGTACACATTCTCGTGAAGCGGGGACGCGACGATGGCATTATGCGGATCGCATTCCCGCGAAAAAATATCCGACAGGTCATGCACCGCCGTGTCCGCCACGCCCATCATATAATCCAGACTGCGAAGCCCGGCATCGGTGTCAATGACGAGGACCCGTTGCCCGCGTGCCGCCAGTGCACACGACAATCCGACGCAAACCGTCGATTTACCGACACCGCCTTTGCCGGATGTCACCACTGCAATCACGCGCAAGCCCCCCTTTTTTCGATACGGATTCAACCATATTCTAGCATAAATCAAAACGCAAGTAAAGCGCTTTTTTGGAAAAACGCACTATGTTTTTCACATTTTTTCCGCAAAGGATTGTAAAAATCGCCACAGCGATGCCGCGGGCAGTCCCATCACGGTGTAAAAATCGCCGTCCAGTCCGTCGATATGCCGCGCACAGCGCCCCTGCACGGCGTACGCGCCCGCTTTGTCCATCGGCTCGCCCGTGTCCACATACGCCGCAATATCCGCTTCGGTCATCGGCGCAAACCGCACCGTCGCCACCGACACAAATCCATCCTCGCGGTCCTTCGCACACACCCACACGCCCGTCATCACGCGGTGCTCGCGCCCCGACAGGCGGCGAAGCATTGCCATCGCGTCCTCGCGGTCGCGCGGCTTGCCGAGGGCGGTGTAACCGCCGTCCTCATCGAGGATGACCGCCGTGTCCGCGCCGAGCACGGGGATATCCGTGCCGACGAGCGCCGCCACCTCGCGCGCCTTGGCACGCGCGACACGAAGCGCATTCTCCTGAGCCGACAGCGACGGATCAAACGCCGGTTCCGCCGCCGCGGGATGGATCGTCGTCTCAATGCCCAACAGGGCGCAGATCTCGCGTCGCCGCGGCGACTGCGAAGCCAATATAATCTTCATGTGTTCCCTCCGAGATTGCCGACGATCATCAGCCCGATCATCAGCAGGGTAGCGCTCCAAAGCAGCGGCGCTCTGAGCAGGATCCGCCACCGCGTGATCCGCGACAGCGCATACACGGGTCGACTGCGCGTGAGCGGATGCCGCCGCAACCACAATGCCGCGAGCACCCCCAGCAACAGGACCAGCCCCAGCATGACACCCTGCCACACCGATGCCGTTGTCGTCGAGGAAAATTCCGCCAGAAAGCGCGACACCAGCGACAGCGCGTTGGCGAGCGCATGAATAATCACCGTCAGCATCAGATCGTCGGTATATACAAACACCAGTCCGAGCACAAGCCCCATAAACAGCGTGTACATCACCTGATCGATACTGCCGTGCATCAGCGAAAACAGCACCGCCGACACCGTCACGGCAACGCCGTTTCCGAGCGGGCGCAGGGACTGCAGGACGATGCCGCGAAGGAGTGCCTCCTCCATCACCGCGGGCACCACCGCATACACCACCAGATCCATCAGCAGGGTCAGCACCGAGCCGTCGCCGATTTCGCGCGGCTCGGGACGCGGCAGTCCGAGGGCATAGCCGCCCTCACAGATCGCCGCCGCCAGCAGGTTGGCAAGCATGCACAGCGCCGTGCCGCACAGCACCACGCAGACCTTGCGGTCCGGCGACAGATTCAGCGGAGACAGCGCCGTGCGCTGACGATGAAGCAGGTGAACCCCGCACACCAGCGGAATGCCCATCATCAGTACATACGCCACCAGATACAGACACAGATACCCCGCCGAAGGCAGACCGAACGCCCGTGCCGACGTGTCCACGCCGAACAGCAGGCGCAGTCCGCCGAACAGGATCAGCGGCACGCCGTACTGACACAGCGTCATAAGCAATAACAACGCGCCCACCCGGTTGGCGCGATAATAGCCCGTCGTCTGCAATGCTTCCGTTGTTTTCATGTGCGCCAACCTCCTTTCCGCGCGTATCATTCGGATCGTTTCAACGTCAAAACCACAATGTCGGGGGGATTGAACAGGCGAAGCGGAAAACCGCTGTTGCCCAGCCCGCGGCTGATGACCATCTGCGTATCCCCGAGGCGATGAAGCCCTTCGGTATACCGCGGGAACACCCCTTGATCGGGTGCGAACAAGCCGCCGATGAACGGCAGGCGCCACTGCCCGCCGTGAGCGTGTCCGCAAAGCACCACCGTCTCCCCCAAGGTGCGGTACGCCGCCACACGGTGCGGACGATGAGACAGCACCAGATGCGGCGCACCCGCAAAGGGCGCACAAAGCGCCTGCATCTGCGCCTGCCAACGGTCGGCATCGTAATCGACCGCAGCGATATCGGGGATGCCGATGACGGGGAGCATCTGCCCTTCGCGGCACAGCATCACCGCGCGTCCCGTGGCATCCTCAGTTGCCGTCTGCGCGGCAAGCTCCCGAAAGCGGGCGCCCACCTTTGACATCGGCTCGTGGTTGCCGTCCGTGCGCACCGTCGGCGCAATGGTCGGCAGGCGGTCAAGCAGGGTCAGCGCCGGCGCCATATCGGTTTCGGTTTTGGTGCGGCGGCGATCGATCAGATCGCCCGTCAGCACGATCGCATCGGGCGACAGCGTACGCACCGCTTCCACCAGCCGCTCCTGCTGCTTGCCGAAGCTCGCCGCGTGCAGGTCGGACAGCTGTACGATGCGCCGTCCTTCAAATGCCGCAGGAAGCGACGGCAACGTCACCGTGTACTCCGACACCGTGAGCCGCCGGTTTTCGCACAGACCGCCGAGCACAACCCCTGCCGCGCCGAGCGTCAGTACACCGCCCGCGATCCACCATCCGTTCATCGCCGTCCCTCCTTTCGCGCCAATCCATAGATAAGAGTATTTTACCTTATTTTGCCTCACTTTGCAAGTCCCTGTCCGCCACCGACAAAAACCCGCCCTGTCGGCATCCGACAGGGCGGGTTTACATGGCATTATTCTTCGGGCAAAGCGTAGGTCGCGGCATACGCTTCGTAGGCATCCACAAAGGATTGCTTGCCGGAGTTTTTGACCTTGTTGAGGTAGCTGTGGGTCGCGAACGCGTCACGCTTGGTCTGGATCAGGCAGACGGCAATGTTCGAGCAGTGGTCGGACACACGCTCACAGCTGGTAAGCAGGTCATTGAGGATGAAGCCGAGCTCGATGGTGCACTGCCCCTTCTGCAGACGCTCGATGTGGCGCGCCTTGGTGGTGGCGATCAGACCGTCGATCACCTGCTCGAGCGGCTCGACGTTCTTCGCGAGCTCCAGATCACTGCGGTCGAACGCATCGGTGGTGATGCGCACGATTTCGGTCATCGCGCCGACGATCGCTTTGATCTCGCCGCGCGCTTCATCGGAGAAGCGCAGACCCTTGTCGTTCATCTCACGCGCCGCGCGCAGAATCATCAATGCGTGGTCGGACAGGCGCTCGAAGTCGCCGATCGAGAGAAGCAGTTTGGAAATCTCGGCACCGTCGTGCTCGGAGAGATCCATCGCCGACAGCTTCACCAGGAACGAGCCGAGCGTATCCTCGTAGGTATCGACGAGACCTTCGTCCTCCTCGATCTTCGCCGCTTTGGAGGCGTCGTAGTTCCGGAGCTGTTCGACAGCGCCGCTCAGCGTGTCGCGGGCGAGCTCCGCCATCTTGACCGCCTGGCGCTTGCTTTCGACGATCGCAACCGACGGAATGGTGAGCAGGCGCTCATCGAGGTAGCCGACGGGATGCTCTTTGACACCGTCGCGCACCACCATCTTCGCGAGCTTTTCGAGCAGTTTGCCGGCGGGGAGCAACAGGCAGGTCGTCACAACGTTGAACACGGTGTGCACCGTCGCGATACCGACCGCATCCACGGCGGAACCGAGGAATTCATCCAGCACACCGCGCAACAGGAAGTACGCGATCATAAAGAGGGTCGTGCCGATGAGGTTGAACGCGAAGTGGACGACCACGACGCGCTTGGCGTTTTTGTTCGCGCCGATCGAGGAGATCAGCGAGGTGATGCAGGTACCGATGTTCTGACCGAAGATGATCGGAATCGCCACCGCAAAGGTCATCGGGCTGTCGGTCGCCGCGGTGGTGATCGCCACCGTCTGCAGAATACCGACCGACGCCGAGGAGCTCTGGAGGATCGCGGTCACGACCGCGCCCACCAGCACGCCGAGAAGCGGATTCTCAAGCGCCGCAAACATATTTTCAAAAACCGAGGTCGGAATCACATCCACGGCATCGCCCATGAGATCCATGCCGAACATCAACACGGCAAACGCCACCATAATGGTCGCGATGTCTTTGGATTTTTGTTTTTTGCTCATCATAATGACGAAAATACCGACGATCGCCATGATGGGCGTGAAGGTGGAGGGCTTGAAGATGGACACCCACCACGGACCGCCGTCGCCGATGCCGGCGAGCGTCAGGATCCACGCCGTGATGGTCGTGCCGATGTTGGCGCCCATGATAACACCGATGGACTGCGAAAGCTGCATGATACCCGAGTTGACCAGACCGACGAGCATCACGGTCATGGCGGACGAGCTCTGGATCACGGCGGTGATGCCCGCGCCCAGCAACATGCCCTTCCACGGGCTGGAAGTCATTTTCTTAAGCGTTTTTTCCATCTTGCCGCCCGCGAGCTTCTCGAGGCTGTCCGACATGATGCTCATGCCGTAGAGGAAGAACGCCAGACCCGCGCACAGCGGCAGTAATCCGTCCAGAATCAACGTTTGTACATCCATAGCTGTTGACACTCCTTTAATCGGGGTTTCCCGTATTCTTGGCTCTTTCTTTTTCAGCATTTCCATTGTATCGAAAACCCGTCCGTTTCGCAAGTGTATTTTCCTATCAACGTTCCCCAATGTTTTTCATTATTTTTGTGGATTTGTTGCAAACGCAACGCGCCGCAGGGATCACTCCATCACCCCCCGGAAGGGGTTGTTACCGGCTTAGCCCCTATAAGGAGCGCGGAAATGTTATTATCGCATCACACGCACAGCCACCCGTAAACGGGTAGTGTCCCGTTCCTTGCTCGCGTCATCCTGAGCGCAGTCCCCTGTGAGATACATTCGACTTCGTGCGCTATGCGCACTCCGCTTACGTGAGACTCC
>JAZQHP010000109.1:0-6268 GCA_045540655.1 Acutalibacteraceae bacterium | reverse complement strand
GTCTACGCTTGCGGTGGCAACCACGAAACGTACACCGCAACCTATGACACAACGGCAAAATCATGGACTTCCGTAGGCACAGGCTTGGATGCAGACCTGTGGACGGCGATGACGGGCAACGAACCGTTTTACACGATTTCGAGTCAGCCTGACGATGCTGCCAATCACAATGTCTGCAACGCGGCGTTGCCAGATACGGATGTGTTTATTATGCTGTCCATCAAACACGCAAGTGCGCCGAATCTGTGGCTGGACGGCGAGTGGGAGTGGTTACAAGGTGTGCTTGAAACCAACAAAAACAAGCGGTGCTTTGTGTTCTTCCATGAACACGACAATGAGGACAAGACCGCCGACCCGTTTGGATTCTATCCGTACGGCATCTCCGAAACAACCGCACAAGGCAAGGCGTTTATTGAGTTGATGCGCCGATACAAAAACGTGATCTGGTTTCACGGTCACACGCACACGACCTTCCTGGAAGAGTACCCGCCCGTCGCGAATATCTTTTCGCGAGGGTACAAAACCGTCAACATCCCGTCGCTTCAAGGACCGCGAAAGTGGAACGTTGAAACGGGAGGTTTCAGTGGGCAAGCCGACAGGTCGGAATGCTATGTGATCGATGTGTATGCACACCGCCTTATGTTGCGCGCGCTGGATCTGACAACGGTCGGTGCGGATGGCAGCGGAGATGCGACAGCGCTGGAAACCTATGCGCTGGATACTACCATTTAGATAAGGGGGAATACGTGTGGCAATCCACATGATCGACAGGACATTGTCTTTTAACAGCAATCACAGCGACCGCGTCGGGGCGCCGAAGGGCATCGTGATGCATCATGCGGCAGGCGATGGATCGGTGGAGCACATCCATCAAATCCACAAAAGCATCGGCTACGCAGGCATCGGCTACCACATCTACGTCCGTAAGGACGGTCGCGTATATCGCGGACGTCCCGAAGCGTGGGTCGGGGCTCACGCGCAAGGATTTAATGATCGCATCGGCGTGTGTGCCGAAGGGAACTTTGAAACCGAAACGATGTCCGCCGTCCAGCGGGAAGCGCTCACGGAGGTGCTTCGTTATCTGTTCGGCAAATACGGCAAGCTGTCGGTGGTCGGACATCGCGAGCTGAATGCGACGGCATGTCCCGGAAAGAATTATCCGCTTGCCGCCATCGTGAAAGCGGCAAGCGGGGCGACTGCCTCATCGACATCGTCGGCAGGTGTCCGCGATGCCGTGAGGGCGTTTCAGAAGGCTTGCCTTGCCGACGGTGTATCGGTCGGTGCTTCGGGCGCGGACGGCATCTGGGGCAAGGACACCGAATCCGCCGCAAACAACATTCTGGTGCGCGGCAGTCGCGGCGCGCGTGTGCGTGTATTGCAAACGCGTCTGAAGGAGCTCGGCTATGATCTCGGTACGTCGGGGGATCGCGGCATCGACGGCGATTACGGCGCGAAAACGGAAGCGGCGGTCAACGCGTTTAAAGTGAAACGCCGTATGCTTAAAAACGGACGTGTCGGCATCAAGGTGTGGAAGGCACTCCTGGGGGTGTGACCGATGACCGTGGAGGATGTGAAAACATTGGAGGATGCGGTGCAAAGCGCCAAATCCGCGCATCACAGGCTCGATCGCCTGGAGGCGGAGATCAACGATCTGCACAAGCTGACCGAGGCGGTGGCGGTGACGGCGACCAACGTATCGCGCCTGCAGGAGGATGTGACCGAGATGAAAGAGGACGTCAAAGCACTCGCAACCGTGCCTGCCAAACGCTGGGATGCGGTGATCGGCTATGTCATGGCGGCACTGGTCAGCGGCATTGTCGGTGTTGTGTTCGGCGTCGTGTTTCAATGAGAAAGGAGCGAGATGTATGAACAAACAGCCTTTCAAAGTATGGGCGAAGGCGGCCGGCGTGCGTGCGGTTAAAACGGTCGCTCAGACCGCCGTTGCTTCCATCGGCACGTCGGCGATGCTGGGCGACGTCAACTGGGTAGCCGTTGCATCCGCGTCCGCTCTGGCGGGCGTGCTGTCGGTGCTGACCAGCATCGGCGGTCTGCCCGAGGTGAAACAGCCCTGAACGGATAGGGGATGGGAGGCGGCAATAGGCGCCGCCTCCCTTTTTTGAAACATACAGACAGGAGGGATGTCCGATGAAAACAGGAGAGGATGTTAAAAACCGTGCTCTGCAGTTGCTTAATTATACCGATGCACGCGGTCGGGTGGATAACGCTTTGTTTGCGGATGTGGCGGCGCGTTCGCTCGCCATCGTCAATCAGATCTACGCGGAGTGTTGGTACGCCCGCAAGTCCGACGGCTTCGCGGAGCTCGCGTCGCTGACACAGGAGATTCCGTTACCGCGCCGCATCATCGACGAGGTGATGCCCTATGGCGTGGCGATGCTGATGGCACAGAGCATCGGCGACGGCGACAACCAGGCGATGATGGCGGATCTGTTCAACCAAAAACGTGCCCTGCTCACGCATCAAACCCGCCGAAAGGATGTGATGCCGCGTGCGTTATAAGCGATTGGCAAGGCGCGGTGACTATCGGCTTCGGTTGCCGTCGCTCGATGGCGGTCTGAACACCGCCGCCGATCCGACCGCCATCGAGGACAATGAGCTGGCGGACGTGTGCAATCTGCGCTGTAAGGACGGTGCTCTGGTGACCCGCCCGACGCTGTGCGGCAAAGCGGCGGTCAATCTGGCGGATGTGGGGGTAGTGGCGAAGGGAGACGTGCCGTTCCGTCGGATGGATGCGATCGGTACGCATCCGTTTGAAGTAGACGGTGAGATGTGCACGCTGATGCTCGCGGCGGACAGCTGGGGCACCGACGGACGGTATACCGCTTCGTCGCGGGTGTTGCTCGTCGGTATGGACGGACAAGTGAAAGCCTCATATACGATGCCGGAGGAGGATGAGCTGGCAAGTGCGATGGTGGCAGTGCCGGTGGAGGCGGCAACGTACGGTGCCCCGTTTTTGCTGTATCATTACGGCGGTGTGTATCGCCCGAACGGCAACACGATTGAGCCGATCCCCGACGAGGAGCTGTATGCCCCGCTGGTGATGATCAACGGCACCGGGCGGGAAGGCGTCGGACAAGCGGACGGCGTGATGTATGAGGGATTCAATCTGCTGACGCGGCGCTATCGCGCCCGCTTCACCACCACCGTCGGCGAAACGGCGCATTACGAGAGCTTTATGATGCCCACGACTCTGCTTGCCGATACACCGATCAAAGTAGAGGTGACCACCAAAGACGGCGTATACACCGCCACGCTTCCCGGGACGGCATCCGGGGCCGTGCCGTTTACGGCGCCCGACGGCAGTGTGGACGATACCCACATGCTGACGGCGAAGGTCAGCGGTGAGATCAGCATCCATATTCCGTTTGCCGAATCGCCCGTTGCCAACAATGTGACGATCACCGCCTCTATGCAGAATATCCGCGAGCGGTTGCCGTATGTTACGGTCGGTACGTGGTTCGGCGGCGCCGTTAACCGCCAGGGCGGCACGCGTCTCTTTCTGGCGGGATCCACGGGCAGACATTGTGCGCGGCTGATGTGGTCGGATGTCAATAACCCGCTCTATTTCCCGGAAAACAATTTCACCTATGTCGGTGACCTGTCCCAGCGTATCACGGCACTCGATAAGCAGGAGAATATGCTCGTGATCTTCAAGGAGCGGGAGATGTATTACACCACCTACGTGGAAGGAGACGTGGATGCGGACAGGATACTTGAGGGCACCAATGTGGATGTGACGGTGCTGTCGGCGCATTTCCCGATCACGCAGTTGTCGCCGTATATCGGGTGCGATTGCCCGCGGACGGTGGTGTCCTGCCGCAATCGGCTGGTGTGGATGTGCGCGGACGGACGGGTGTATACGCTCGCATCGGCAAGTCAATACAGCGAGCGCAACGTGCGCGAGATCGGGCAGAAGATCCGCCCGCGCATTCTTGCCGATACCGATCCGACCGTCCGCCGCCGTGCTTACGCCGCCGACTACGACGGGGAGTATTGGTTGCTGTGCGGCAAGTATGCTTACACCTTCCGTTACGATGCGGCGGGCTTTGTGAATCTGTCGGCGTACAGCTCGGCAAAGACTGCCGCCAAGGCGATCGGCTGGTTTGTGCAGGCGTTCGATGGATTTGCCGCGGATGCTGCGACCGCCATCGTCAGTGACGGCGCGGACCGTGCGCTGATCGTCGACACGCGCGACGTGGCGACGGAGGGCGGGAACACCGTGTACACGCATGTGCGCTTTATTCATACGCTCGACAACGGCGACGGCGACCGCTATGTGGAGCTGGCGCCGACGGGAAGCGCCATGATCCAGTCCACAACATCCGTTCCCGTTCATGCGTCGCTCCGTACGAAGGCGTACGCGTTCGGCGGCACGGCATTTTGCCGCGTGAAGGGGCTGTGGATCACGGCGAAGGCAAGCGGTTTGCAGATCGGCGTGGATGCGGACAATCACGAAACATGGTTGCCGGTATATCTGGACAGCGCACGGATGTATACGCATTTTGCACCCGTTGGTATCAAGCGCTGTCATCGTATAGCGCTGATGCTGGATACCGATGCTCCTGTTATGCTGTCTGCCGTTGAATGGTGTTACACTCCTTTCGGATTTGTAAAATAAATATGCCGCTTTCCGAAAGCGGCATCATACAGTCAGAAATAACTCGTAGCAGGAGGGAATTATGGGGTATACATATGAAGACTATTTGCGCAAGATGATGCAGGAAGCGCAAAAGGAACAGCAAGCCTACGAAGCCTCCCGTCGCGCACAGGCAGACAACGCCGCGGCGGCGGTGGATCGGGAGTATGCGGCGATCAAACAACGGGAGACGGCGACGTATCAGAGGGAGGCAAAGGAAGAAGCAGCAGCGTATCGGTCGATGCTGGATGCGCATGCGGTGGACGAGCTGGTGGCAAGACGGGAGATTGCCGAGGCGGTTGCCAACACCAACCTCGCGAATAGCGGCCTTAACAACACCCGCCAGACGGCGATTTCTCTGCAACGCTCGCGTGCGGATGCCGCCACCCGCGCTCAGCGGCAACAGGCGGTGCAGGCGATCATGCGAAAGCTGGACGATCTGCGGGCGGACTATGACGCACGGGCGGCGAAGGAGAAAAACGCGATTTATGCGGATGCCGAAGAGGATGTACAACAGAATCTGTTTTCGCTGTCTCAGTCTGCGAAAAAGCAGGCGCAAAGCATGTACGAAGCGCAAGCGGAGCGCGAGCATGAGGCGAGCGAAAGCGGAAAACTGCGCGCACATGATTTTGCATTGCTGGAAGCGAAAAATAAGAAGGAGGAGGACAACCGTTCGCTCACGGAGAAGCTGTACAATCCGAGCAAGCACGGCACACGCTTTGCAGATGAGTCCAACATTCCGTCCATCACGGCGATTCGGGTGGATGCCACCAACATTCTTCGTCGCGAAGGCAACAATGCCGCATGGGCATTTCTGAAGCAACGCGTCAAACGCGGCTATATCAAGGAAACCATCATGTACGGCCTGATGCATGAGCTGGGGATTAAGCAACCGGTCCCGCCCTCGGACGCCGAGGTGGCGAATACGGTCAACCGCTTCCTCCGTCAGGACAAACCCGAGGAGGCGATGAGATATATTGAAAGCTTGAACAACGCCTATTTGATGGATATCCGTACCGCGTATGATTGGTACCTGAAGATCGGCATGGAGCCCGATTGATCACAGGATATTTTCGGGAAGAGGACGCTCGTTGTCCAGCAGGATCTCCAGTTGCATGCGGATGGCGGCAACGGTGGAGAAAAAGTCCGCTTGGTCGTCCTCGTCCACAAGGTGGGGCAGAGCGGCGGCGTGCTGGAACACGGATTCCATGCGCTCATGGCGCAAAAAGAACGGAAACCAACGAATATCCTTCTCCAGATCGGAGAAAAAGGTCTCGGCGGCGACACGACAGCGGTTCGTGTCCCCGCTTTCGTATATATTCAGCAGATCGTCGCAGGCGTGCAGTAAGCGGTCGGTGGTCCGCTGCTGATACCACAACCCCAGGATGCTCAGCAGGGTCACAAGACACAGCAGTGCCGCGGCAATGCGGATACGTTTCATGCGTTTGCCTCCTTCGGAACCAGGTGATAACTTCCTGCGGCGTTGACGGTCAGCAGTAACACGTCTTCGGGCTCATAGCCTTCCTCTTCGAGAATGCGCTTGATGGCACGCTCGGACATGCCGCAGGCATCGACCGCAAGTCGGAGGCCAAGCGGTCTTAGGAAGACAACATG
>JAZQHP010000108.1:0-13829 GCA_045540655.1 Acutalibacteraceae bacterium | reverse complement strand
TAAAACTCAGCAAGAAATTGCCAATATCTTAGACACATCACAAACTATGTATGCACGCTATGAACGCGGAGCTAACGAGTTGCCGATTCGCCATTTGATCACGCTTTGTCAATACTACAACGTGAGCGCTGATTATATTTTGGGATTAAAACAAAAATAATAATATTTATTTGTAAAACGATTACCCCTAAAATTGAACGATTACTCGGCTTCTGACAGTACTGAACCGCCGAGGAACTCCCAAAAACAGCAAAACAACCGACCGGGGTTTACGCCTTGATCGGTTGTTTTCTTATGTGCGAAAGTGTCAAAAACCGCTCTGCTATGCGGTTCGACTTATTGCTTTTCTTTGGCGGTGTTGATAGAAGCAATAAGGATGCGGCGGATCGTGCCGCATTGGTTATACAGTTTTTTTGCAACATCACGGCTGATGATATCCGATTTCACAAACAATTCCAACCAATACTCCGTTTCATAACATTCTTTAAGAGCTATTTGCAGTTTGGAGATAAAATCAGGTTTTCCATGAGCATAGTTTGCTTCGTGAATATTCGCACCGATGGAGGTGGCAGAACGCTCTAGCTGATTGGTGAGGGAATAATGTCCTTTAATCGTTTCACAGAGTTTGATGATTTTGACAGCAAAGTCTGTGGACAAGTCGCGCAATTTCGATTCTGCCATACTCCCACTCCTTTTTAGTGAAATATTTGCCTAACGGCAAATGTGAAATAATGACCTACGGTCATTGTGAAATTGGATGCTTTCGCATCCAGTGAAATGAAATAAATCCCTTAACACGCCGCAGGCGTATTTCACATGGCGAAGCCATATTTCACATCCTAAGGATATTTCACAAATCCCGCAAGGGATTTATTTCGTTGAAAAAAGCCTTGTCTTTCGACAAGGCTTTTTTCTGGTGCCGGTGGCCGGACTCGAACCGGCACGGTGTCGCCACCGGTGGATTTTGAGTCCACTACGTCTGCCAATTCCATCACACCGGCAGGTGCATTTCCGATTATACACCAGAGGGTATAAAAAAGCAAGACCTTTTTTCAGTTTTTTGGATTTTCCGTCGGCAGTAACAAGCACGCTTTCGGGATGATCTGTCCCGTCGAAAGGTTGTAGCCTTTGAATACTATATGCGTCTTATACACCGTTACCATATACGCTTCACTGCCGTAATCCACCGTTACGGGATGGCGTCCGTCCGTGCTTCTCTCCAGCCTCTCTCCTGTGCCGTAGGATGTCGGCTGACAGGTCGATCCCAGGTGGATCATACGCGCGGCGTTACCATCGTCATCGGCATAATTCCATCCGTCATACAAGGATACATGCGTATGTCCCGAAAGCATAATCACATCCGGATAGGTACGAAGCATTTTCCGAAACCGCATCACCGACAGAAACGGGGCTTTTGCCTGCAAAGTCGAGGTATAATCGCCGTTGTGTCGGTCACCGCCGCTGAAATTATAAATCGGGGCGTGCTCAATCAAAAACACATTCACACCGCTGCCGCTGTACTGTCCAAGCAGAGATTCGACCCAGTCCAGTTGTTCCTCGGAAAAATTGTCGCATTTGGCGCTGTCTCCGGGGGCATTGAGCTCCTGCGCCATCACGATAAAGAGATTGTTGCCTTTGCGCACGGAATAATACGGTGACCCTGCATACGGATGTTCTTCATCCGCCCCTGCCGTATACGCCACAAATGTCTCCCGCCCGCTTTCGGTATTCCCGTGGTTGCCGATGGCTTCATACACGCAAGTCGGATCATACGGCGAGTCCTCGATAATGCCGAGATAGGTTTCGTATTGCTCTGCCAGCGGTGCTTCATTCGGATCGCCTGTCATATCCCCGGCAACGATCAACATATCGGTTTGCTGATCATGAAAAAACGTCAGCGCCGCCGCCCATTTTTCATAGGCACCGCGACCGTATGTCTGATAATTCATATGTACATCGGACACCGCACCGAACGACAACTCCACTTTGGAAAGGCACAACCGCTTGTGACGCGGGATCGCCGCCTCTCCCACCGCCCGATCGCCGGTCGGCGGTTCCTCTGCAAAACGATGATCGCTTTCAAACACCAGCAAGCGCGTCGCTTCAGGCGGCAACCACGTCGCTTTCCCGATCGTAACGGATACCGTTTCTCCCGTAATCGCCGCGCTCGCCAATTCATCATACCCGGCAAGTGGTCCGTTGTGATCGCCGAAATAGAGCAGATACCATCCGTCGGTGCGTTCACTCGCAACAGGCGTGACGGTAATCTCCCCTTGCGCATACCCGGCGGCATCATCAGCGAAGACATAGTCTACATCCAGCGTTGCCGCCACAGGCTCCCCTCTTGTTACCGACCAACCGATCAACACCGACACCCCCAATGCTATGATTGCGAAACATATACCGATTGTCACTTTCGAGGAGTTCGACATGCCGTATCTCCTTATCCGCGTTCGATCGCCATCTGGTCATACTCAAAGAACGAGAATCCCACCGATTCATACAATTTGACAACCGCGGTATTCTCCCGCTCCACTTCCAGGCGCACCCGTCTGATATGCGTTGGTAAACGCTCGAGCATCGCCTCTAAAAACGCCTTGCCGATGCCTTGCCCGCGGAACGCCGGTTTGACGAACAGCTCCTCCACCCACAGCGCCATGCCACCCGCTTCCTGCGAAAAGGTTTTGCCGAGCAGGGCGTAGCCGACGATCTGACCGTCCTGTTCAAACATCACGCCGACTGCATAGGTATCGGTGCGCAACAGTTCCCGAAAGCCCGCTTCAATATGCGAAACGGGAATGGGACGGATCACCGCATCGGTGGCGTAAAACGCCTGCACCATCGCCGTATACTCTTCCCGATCCGCCTCTGTCGGATAACGAAATATCAGCATATACTCTCTCCTCATTCCTCCGTCGGCGCGCCCTCAATCAGCGCGGCGGCATTGTCCTCTTCCATACGCTCCACATCGCGCAGACGGCGCTGAATGGCGCGTGTACGCACACCGACCAGCTTATCCAGCTCCCGATTCGCCTGATCCAGGCGCGTCTGGGTGAGCGTCAGAATATCGTTGAATTTATCAAACTCGGTGCGCACCGCGCCGAGCAGTTTCCACACTTCCCCGCTCTGCTTCTGAATCGCCAGCGTGCGGAAGCCCATCTGCAGACTGTTGAGCAGTGCCGCCATGGTACTCGGTCCCGCCAGATTTACCTTGCATTCCCGCTGAAGCACTTCCACCAAGCCACGGTTGACTGCTTCGGCATACAGCCCCTCAAACGGCAAGAACATGATCGCGAAATCGGTGGTATAAGGCGGTTCGATATACTTGTCGCGGATATCCTTCGCAAATGCGCGGATGCGATTGCAAAGCACCGTTGCCGCCGCCTGCACCTGCGCAGGATCGCCGCTCTCATAGGCATCCTGCAGGGTGGCGTAGGCATCGCCGGGGAACTTGGAGTCGACGGGCAAATACACCTGTTCACCATTGGCACCCGGTAACTTAATGGCAAACTCCACCACGGCTTTGCTGTCGGGGATCGTCGCCACGTTGGTGTCGTATTGTTCGGGCGTCAGGATGTCTTCCAGAATGGCGGCAAGCTGAATCTCACCGAGAATACCGCGGGTTTTGACGTTGGACAGCACTTTTTTCAGATCGCCGACGCCGCCCGCGAGTGCCTGCATTTCGCCGAGCCCTTTGTACACCTGCTCAAGTCGCTCGTTGACAAGGCGGAACGACTGCGTCATCGTGTCTTCCAGCGTTTTTTGCAGTTTCTCATCCACCGTTTTGCGCATATCATCCAGACGGCGGTTGTTGTCCTCCTGCAGATATTGCAGGCGCTGTTCCATAGACGTGCGGATCGCATCGAGTTTTTGCTCGTTGGTCATTTCCAGGCTTTTGATGCGTTGTTCC
Source organism: Acutalibacteraceae bacterium (assembly GCA_045540655.1). GTDB lineage: Bacteria > Bacillota > Clostridia > Oscillospirales > Acutalibacteraceae > RGIG1959. The sequence goes on along the minus strand of JAZQHP010000108.1, from coordinate 9,919 downwards.
ATCTGCGCCATCGACGCCGCCACCGAGCGTCCGAGTGCTTCCTGCTTTTGCGCCATATGCGTATCGAGCATCTCCATCTGCCGCGCCGATGCCGCCGCGGATGCTTCCAGCGCGCGGTCGGTCGTGCGGATCAGCTCCTCTTTGGTTTGCGTCAATGCCGCGCCGCTGTCACGTCGTGACAGCACTACCGCCAGCGTAACAATCGCCGTGAGCGCGGCGATCAATGACGCGACCAGACAAACGATTTCCGTCATGCATTTTCCTCCTCTTCGGCATCCAGCGCCGCCAACACGGCTTCGGCATTATCAAACGTGCGCTCGCGCACACGGTCTTCTTCCTCGTGGCCGCAGATGGCGCGGAAATCGCAATAGCGGCACGGATCGTTCTTCTTCGTCTGATAGGGACGCGCATCCACATCGCCCTCGCGGAGCGTCTGCGCCATCTGCTCCAGCAGGCGACGGGCGCGGCGTCCGAGCGCGCCGAACTGCGCGAGCGTCGCCACCGAGCTTTTGGAACTGAAAGTGCCGTCTTTTTTCAACGACGCGGGAATAAAGATCCCTTCCAGTCCCGTTTCCATCGCCGCGAGCACCTGTTCATCCTTCAGCAGCAGACCGTTCATACCCATTTGGGTCATCTGCTTCTTTTCCAGCACCGATGCTGACAACGGCTTTGTCAGTTTAACAACGGGCGTTTTGGAAGGCATATACAACAGTCCCGCGGGAACGACTTCTCCGTAACGCGGCGTGCCGTTGTGCCACAGCGTCATCATATAGATGAGCATTTGCAGGTTGATGCCTTCCACAACATCCTCCAGACGGAAGTCCTTTGATCCGGTTTTATAATCCACCACGCGGATATACCGTGTGTGACCGTTGTCATACAGATCCACGCGGTCCACCTTGCCGATCATGGCAATCTGTGCACCGTCCTCAAGCGTCATCACCATCGGTGACACTGCTTGCGGATCTTTCTCATCCAGCGCGATATCCAGCTCATAATCCACAGGCACAAAATGACTTTGCGACAGCTCTCGCACCGCCTGCCACAGGAAGTTACCGCACACGCCCTGCAAGCGTTCGAGCAAGTAACAAAAGCGGTCGTTTTTATCCTCGAAGCCGCCCATTTCTTCTTCCACAAAGCGGATCGATGCCGTCTTGGCATCGTCAAAGCACCGCGCTTTTTTGATCGTTTTAATACCTTCCGCGATATACACAGGCAAGGTATGCTCCATCACATAGTGGGTCAGCGTGCCGAATTCAATGGCGCCGAGCTCGGCGCTCCGACGCGCCTTGGCGCCCAGCCCGTACTCACAGAAATAGGAAAAGCGGCACTGATGATACCGTTCCACCTTGGACGCAGACAGCACCATCCGTTCACCGAAAAAGCGCTTTGCCACCGCGGAATCTTCAAACGCAATCGGCAAATCCTCCGCCATGCGGGTCATGACATTCAGTCGTCCGCGAAGCGATTCGTCCTTCCGGAGAGTGGCATACAACGCGCGGGACAACGGTGTTTTGGCACGGAAATCCCCCGCCATACGTTCAAACGCTTCGCGCGTGGTTTCGATATCGGAGCCGTCATCCTGTCGCGCCGCCTGTACCTGCACAAACGGCAGGTGGGCGGTCACCGTGTGACAGATTGAGGACGGCTCTCCCCGCTCGCCCGCAGGCGTTGTTTGCAGGAAGCTGACATACACCTTGGAGGTTGCCGCCGCCAACGCGCTGTACGCCGAGAACATTTCGGCGGATGCATGATGCGCCCGCTCTTCTTCAAACGGTACGCCCGCATCCATCAAGCGACGGCGCTCCCGATCGGACAGCAATCCGCCCGCCGTCGGCAATGACGGGAATATACCTTCGTTGGCGCCGAGCAGAAAGACCACCTTCGGCTGTGCAAAGCGCATCCGATCCGCCGCGCCGATCTGCACGGCATCCATGCTTTGCGGAATGGATCCGATGTCGGTGTGAATCGCCGCTGCGCGGAACAGCTCCAGTGCCGTCTCGCCGCTGATCCGATGTTCTCCGAGCACGTGCGCCATGTCATTGAGAATGCCCATCAGGGCATCCCACACGCGTACGGTATGCTCCGCGAGCGCCGTCTCGCCGTTTTTCTGCAGCCGCGCCACCATATGCCGTGTCATGCGGTCGATGCGGGCGTGCACGATATACCGATACAGCGCACGGGCAAATTCCTCACCCGTCACAGGCTTGGCAAGCGCCTTGGACAACGACACGAGCGGTCCGACCAGACGACGGCGCAACCGATTGAGATGTGACAGACGCGCCTCATCCTTCGACTCAAGCGACGACACAAATCCTCGCGGATGAGCGCGCCATTCCTCTTTAAACCGCGCCCCTGTCAGATTCCAGGTGAACACATAGTCTTCCAGGCGCGACGCAGAGGTCACGCAGAAGCCGAGCAACCCGCTCTTGATCAACTGCATCACCGAATCCGTGCGCCACCCTTGCACTGCCACCTTCAGCGCGGTGAGCACGGTGGTGACCACTCCTTCGGAGGCGATGGAGGTGCGACGGTCCAGAAAATACGGAATATCGGCTTGTTCCAGCGCGACATCCAGCACACCGATGTATTCGGTCAGATTGCGTGCCACCAGCGCCACATCACGGGCGCGAAGACCTTCGGTGCGCATCAGACGGCGCAGGCGTTGCACCACATACGCCGATTCTTCATAAATATCGCTGCAGGAGACCAGCGTGACCGCATCGGACGGCGGCGTCTCCAGCATGTCCGATGTAAAAGCCGTCGCTTCCAGCGCGCAGAGCGTGTCGTTATCGAAGCGATACGGCGTCATCAGCAATTCGCTCTTTGCCACGGCGCATCCCACCTCGGCGGCGGCGCGTCTGAGACGTTCGAGTGTATGGATGACGACAAAAAAGCGATCCATACCGCCCGATTCGTCGTGTTCGCGATCCGTGCACAGCGCCACCTGTACACACGGTGCGGTCGCCATCATGGAGGTAAGGACATCCATTTCGGGCGCGGTGAAGCTCTTGAAACCGTCCACATACACGGTAGTATCGGACAGAAGCTTGGTTTCGTTCAGATGCGCGGCAAGCAGGGACAGGCTTTCCTGCGGGTCTTTGCCGCTGACGGCAATGAGCGCTTCGTACGCTTCCAGCACCAGCGACAGATCCGTGGTTTTTTGCTTCAGCGTGCCTTCGGGCAACAGCTCTGCCGCCGAAGCCAACACCGACGGAGACACCGCCGACTGGCGACATTCCGCCTCCAGTTCCAGCAAGGCTTCCACCGTATCCGCACGGCGCGCATCGGCAAACGCAGACAATGAGTCGGCGGTCTGTTCCAGCGCCAGATGCATCAGCAGAATCTTCGCGCCGTTGGACAGTGACAACGCTGTATGCTTTTCCATAAGCGTTTCGCAAAGGCGCGTAAAGCTGAGCACCTGCACCTTCGCGGCATCCGCCTCGCCGAGGCGACGAAGCAGCATCCGTTCGGTTTCAAACGATGCCTGTTCGGGCACCAGCAACATGCAGGACTGCGACCGCGCCACATCTGCGGCGATGCGTTCGAGCACCAGATGTGTCTTGCCGAAACCCGAGCGTCCGAGAATGAACTGCAACATACCGCTTCCTCCTTCAAACAGAATCGTATAGATATCAGTATATCATGATTTTTCTATGAGAGCAACCAAAAAGCAAGAGGTGTCGAAAAAATTCGACACCTCTTGCAGGTTTATAGGGTATCAGCGCCGCGAGCGGAGATAATCCTCCAGGATAATGACCGCCGACACGGTGTCTACCACCGCTTTGCGTTTCTTGCCGCGGGTATCGGTCTGATTGAGGAACCCGATCGCCGACACGGTGGTCAGCCGCTCATCCCACAGCACAGTCGTCCGTCCCGTCATATCTTCCAGACGGGCGGCAAGCTCCTGACAGCGCTTGGCGCTGTCGCCGCAGGAGCCGTCCATATTACGCGGCAAGCCGACCACCAGTTGTTCGGCATTCCGCTCCCGCGCGAGTGCCGCGAGCTTTTCCAGAAGGCGGTCATCGTTGCGTTCGGTGATGGTGCCGACGGGCGACGCGATCAGCTCCGTTTTGTCACAGATCGCCACACCCGTGCGCACATGACCGATGTCAATCGCCATGATAATCATCCGACAGCCTCCTTATTCAAACACACTGGGTGCGCCTTTTCGCCACCAGTTCTGCTTTTCCAGCGTGGAGGTTTCCGCATCCAGATGAGAACTGTCGTTGTAGAGCGGCACCGTGACGTCGCCGTCTTCAAAACGGAACACCGACACCGCCGTGTTGTCGCACCACGGAATATCCGACAGACGCGTGATATCGCCCGTGAGCGCCCAGCAAAGGGCGTTGCGGATCGCACAGCCGTGCGACGCCACCGCGATCGTTTTGCCTTCGTTCGCCGCGGCGATATCGCACAGCGCTTCGCGCATGCGGTTGTACAGCTCGCGCATGGTTTCACCTTCGGGCGCTTCAAATTCGTGCGGACGATTGCCCCACGCTTCACTGCTCTCGGGAAACAGAGTCGGGAGCTCCGCCCACAGGTTGCGCTCCCACAAACCGCCGCACAACTCTTTCAGGCGATCGTCAAACGCAATCGGCAAGCCGTGATGGCGGTTGATCGCCTGCGCTGTCAGATGCGCGCGCTTAAGCGGACTGCTGTAAAGCGCGTCGATGGGAATATCGCGAAATCGCTCCGACAGACGGCGCAACTGTTCCTTGCCGCCTTCGGTGATATCGCTGTCAAAGCTGCCGTGAAACTCGCGGTCGATGTTGCCGCGCGCCTCGCAGTGACGCACCAGATAAATCGTTGTTACCATTCTTCCACCGTTCCCGTCAGTTCGGTGATGGAGGACAGTCCCTGTTCCTCGGCGAAAGCTTTCAGTCCTTCAATGATCTTCACGGGCGCATACGGATCACGGAACAGCGCGGCACCGACCTGAATCGCCGACGCACCCGCCATCATCATTTCCGCCGCGTCCTCCCATGTGGAGACGCCGCCCATGCCGATGATCGGAATGTTGACCTTTTTATAGACTTCGCGCACCATGCGCACCGCTACCGGGAACACCGCCGGACCGGACAGACCGCCGATGTTGTTTTTCAGGATGGGACGGCGCGTGCGGATATCAATGCGCATGCCGGTCAGCGTGTTGATGAGCGACACCGCATCCGCGCCTGCCGCTTCTGCCGCCTGTGCGATCGAGCCGATGTCCGTCACGTTGGGTGTCAGCTTGACGATCAGCGGGCGTTTGCACACCTTGCGCACCTCGCCGACCACCGTTTCCACGCTTTCGCACGACGTGCCGAAGCTCATACCGCCTTCCTTGACGTTGGGGCAGGAAATATTGAGTTCCACCAGGTCGACGTCCGCATCCGACACACGGCGCGCGACCTCGCGGTATTCATCTAGGCTGTGCCCGGCGATGTTGGCGATCACCGTGATGTCACGCTTACGAAGCCACGGCAGATACACGTTGATGAACGCTTCCGAGCCGGGGTTTTGCAGACCGACGCTGTTGAGCATGCCCGCGGGCGTTTCCGCGATACGCGGACCGGGGTTGCCCTGACGCTCGTTGAGCGTCGTACCTTTGCAGGAGATGCCGCCGAGAAGCGAAATGTCATACATCTCGTTGTATTCCATGCCGTAGCCGAACGCGCCCGATGCGGTGATGATGGGGTTTTTCATTTCTACGCCGCACAGATTGACCTTCATATCCGTCATGTGAAATCCACCTCCGATGCTTCAAAGACAGGACCGTTGACACACACGCGCTTCATAGCGACCGAGCCGTCCTCTTCCTTCGTTTTGCACGCACATCCGAGGCACGCGCCCACGCCGCACGCCATGCGCTCTTCCATCGACACATAGCAAGCGACGTTGTATTTTTCGGCAAGCTCCGCGACCTTCTTCATCATGATTTTCGGGCCGCAGGTATAGACCACATCATACGTACCGTTTTGAAGCTCTTGCTCCAGCGCCGCGGTCGTGAAGCCGTTAAAGCCCGCTGTGCCGTCATCGGTGCACACCACTGCGCGTGCGCCGAAGGCGACGGTGTCCGCTTCGAGGATCACCGCCGATGCGGTGCGGAAGCCGCTGATGAGTACACCGTTTTTGCCGTAATGGCGGGCAAGCGGCAACAGCGGAGGCGTTCCGATGCCGCCGCCGACCATGATTGCTTTTTTATCGGATGCGAGAAGCGGGAAGCCGTGACCGAGAGGTCCGAGCAGATCGAGCATCTCCCCTTCTTCGCGGGCGGCAAGCCAGTCCGTACCCTTGCCGCGCACCTCAAAAATGAGACGCAGAATGCCGTTGTCGGCATCAAAGCCGCCGATCGAAATGGGGCGGCGGAGCTGGAACGGATCGCACAGCACGTTGACAAACTGTCCGCACTGTGCCGCGCGCGCAATGTTGGGGGCTTTGAGCGTAAAGGAATACACGCCCTTGACCAGTTCCTGCTTATAAATCAGTTCACAATACTCTTGCATATATTTCATGATTGCTCTCCTTACCAGACCGACGTCAGGTCGTCCTTCATGCGCAGGGCTTCACGGCGTGCCGCTCCCGCAAAATCAGCGGGGTCGCCATTTTCCTTCTTCCACGCGCACAGAATGCCGCGGGAGGAGTTGACGATCGCGCCCATGCCGTCCTTATCAAACGCAGGCGCCACATCCGCCGCGCCGCCGCCCTGAGCGCCGTAGCCGGGCACCAGGAAGTAAGTGTGCGGCAGACGCTCACGAAGCTCGCGCAACTGATCGGGGTAGGTCGCACCGACCACCGCGCCGACCGCGGAATAGCCCGATTCGTCAATGGTGTCCGCACCCCACGCCTCGCACAGGTCACCCATGCGCGCGTACAGCGCTTCGCCGTCCAGCAAGCGGTCCTGCAGTTCGCCCGAGCTGGGGTTGGAGGTTTTGCAAAGTACGAAAATGCCGCGATCGCGCTCTTTGCAGATGGACAGAAGCGGCTTGATGCCGTCCGCGCCCAGATAGCCGTTGACCGTCAGCGCGTCGCCGTCAAACGGTGCATACACTTCGCCGTCCACGTCCACCGTGCCGAGATGTGCCGCCGCATAGGCTTCCATCGTCGTGCCGATGTCGTTGCGCTTGCCGTCGGTGATCACATACATGCCCTTGTCGCGCGCATAGGCAATCGTCTGAGCCAGCGTTTTCACGCCCGCCCAGCCGTACAGCTCATAATACGCCGCCTGCGGTTTGATCGCGGGCACAATATCATACAGCGCATCGATGAGCGCTTTGTTATACGCCAGCACCGCCGCCGCGGCACCCTCGAGCGTTTTGCCGTACTCCGCATACGCCTGCTCTTTCAAAAAAGACGGCAGATAGTCAAGACGCGGATCCAGTCCCGCCACCGTCGGATTTTGCTTGGCGCGTACCGCGTCCACCAGTCGTTTCATACCCATAATTCCATTCCTCCTGATTTATATAGTCGGCAACGGTCCGTGGCACGCAACCAGGCGACCGCCGCAAAAAGTAACTTTGACACGTCCCTTCAAGGGTATGCCCTTGAACGGGGAATTTTGAGATTTTGAACCGGTCCCGCGACCGTCGGCAGGCACCGTCCACTCCTCATCGGGATGGAACAGCACAATGTCCGCAGGCGCGCCGACCGCCAGAGTACCGGCGGAAATGCCGGTGAGCTTGGCGGGATTGGTGGACATCCGCGCGATGAGCTCCGACAAGGTCAGTTTGCCCGTGTGCACCAGATAGGTCAGGCAGACAGCCAGGGAGGTAAACAAGCCGATGGATCCGTTGGGAGCCTTGGCAAAGTCCGCCTTTTCCTCGGGAGCATGCGGCGCGTGATCGGTCGCAATGGCACACAGCGTGCCGTCCTTAAGCGCTTCAATCAGCGCCGCTTGATCGTCCGCAGTGCGAAGGGGCGGGCTCATGCGATAATCCGCGTCCTTTTTTCGTAACATCTCATCCGTCAGCGCAATATAGTGCGGTGCAGTCTCGCCCGTGACGGGAACACCGTCCTTTTGTGCGGCGCGGATCATGTCGACACTGCCGCGCGTCGACACGTGGCAGATGTGCACAGGACAGCCCGTTGCCGCCGCCAGCGCGATCTCCCGCGCCGTGCCGACCTCCTCGACCGCCCGCGTCACACCGGGCACACCGATCTCACGCGAAACCTCACCTTCATTCATCAGACCGCCGCGTACCAGCGACAGCTCTTCACAATGCGCCATCAGCGGCAACCCGACCGCTTTGGCATGTTTCAGTGCTTTTTCCATCAGGTCCGCCGTCAATACGGGGCGTCCGTCGTCGGAAAATGCCGCCGCGCCTGCTGCCTTGAGGGCTTCAAAATCGGTGAGTTCTTCGCCTTTGAGTCCCTTCGTGACCGCCGCCACGGGATACACGTGCGCGCCGCCCGCTTCGCGGTCGGCTTTATCGAGCAATGCGCGGATCACTTCGGGGCTGTCGAGTGATGGCGTGGTGTTGGGCATCGCAAACACGGAGGTCACGCCGCCCATCGCCGCCGAGATACAGCCCGTCACGACGTCTTCCTTGTGCGTTTGTCCCGGGTCGCGCAAATGCACATGCAGGTCCACAAGACCGGGCGCCGCGACCAGTCCGCGACCGTCGACCGTTTCGGTGTCGGCATCGGCTTGCAGGTCTTGCCCGACCGCCAGAATCGCACCCAACTCCTCAAACAGGATGTCGGCGGTTTCGTCGCGACCGACCGACGGATCAATCACACGCGCTCCTTTGATGAGCCATTTTTTCATCGCTATCCCTCCGCGAAATGATATCTTGTTTTATTGTACCATTTTGTGAAATAAAAATCAATCCCAAAGCGCACAACTCCCAAACGGGATTTTTAAATGAAAAAATTGCAAATTTTGCATATTTCGACCCGAAAACTTGCAAAAAACACTTGCCAAACGGAATCAAGTGGGCTATAATTGACTACGTTGTCATGCGACGGCTTCAAATTTTATCAAATTAAAGTCCGTTGAAACCAAAACGACAATTTTGAAAAGGAGCGTTTTTCATGATTCAAAATGCGTATTTGAAAAAGGTTTACGCCGATGTCGAAGCGCGTAACCCCAACGAACCCGAATTCCAACAGGCGGTCTATGAGGTGCTGGAATCCCTCGAGCCCGTGATTGAGCAAAACCCGAAGTATGAAGCGGCGGGCATCATCGAGCGTATGGTCGAGCCCGAGCGCCAGATCTTCTTCCGCGTGCCGTGGGTCGACGACAACGGCAAGGTGCAGGTCAACCGCGGCTATCGCGTGCAGTTCAACTCCGCGATCGGCCCCTACAAGGGCGGCATCCGTTTCAACAAGACGGTCAACGCGTCCATCATCAAGTTCCTCGGCTTTGAGCAGACCTTCAAGAACAGCCTGACCACCCTCCCCATGGGCGGCGGTAAGGGCGGCTCCGACTTCGATCCCGCCGGCAAGAGCGACGGCGAAGTCATGCGTTTCTGCCAGAGCTTCATGACCGAGCTCCAGCGCCACATCGGCGCGGACACCGACGTGCCTGCGGGTGATATCGGTGTCGGCGCACGTGAGATCGGCTATATGTACGGTCAATACATACGCCTTCGCAACGAGTTCACCGGCGTTCTCACCGGCAAAGGCCGTCCCTACGGCGGCTCGCTCATCCGTCCGGAAGCGACCGGTTTCGGCGCGGTGTACTACACTGTCGAAATGCTCAAATGGCTCGGCGAAGACATCAAGGGCAAGACCGTCGCGATCTCCGGCTTCGGCAACGTGGCTTGGGGCACCGCTTTGAAAGTCGCCGAACTCGGCGGCAAGGTTGTCACCCTTTCGAGCCTTGACGGCTATATCTACGACGAAGAGGGTGTCACCACTCCCGAAAAGATCAACTTCATGCTTGAAATGCGTGCTTCGGGCAAAAACGAAGTCAAAGCGTATGCCGACAAGTTCG
>JAZQHP010000107.1:0-20801 GCA_045540655.1 Acutalibacteraceae bacterium | reverse complement strand
AGGCGGCGACGGGGGGGGCGGGGCGGCGGCGCCCTTGCCGCCGTACCCCGCCATCAGCTCCTCCACCCGCTTCATCCCGTCGGGTGACGACAGCAACCGATCCAGCTTCGCTTCCAACTCCTCCAACCCCGCTCACCCCCTTGCAAATCGTCCCGAAATCGTATATACTTTACGAAAAGCGTCTGAGCAGTTCCTGCATCTGCGGCGACGCGAGCAGGGACTGCAACGCGGCGGGATCGCCCACAAGCCCTTCGAGCGTTTGACGCGACGATTCCGACAGCGACGCACACACCCCGTCATACCCGCCGTTTGCCGCCGCTTTTGCCAGCTCCTGCTCGGATACGCCGAGCTTTGCCGACGCATATTTGAGAAGTGCCTGCCACTGGGCAGGGGTTGGTTGACTCATACCGATCACACTCCGTTTTCCGCACAAGGAGGATGCCCTCATGCAAGTATTAGTGATGTCCGACAGCCACGGCGACGAAGCCGCCGTGCGCTACGCCCTCGCCGCGCACCCGCAGGTGCAGGCGGTCATCCACCTCGGGGACGGTGCGGCGGAAGCACGCCGCGTCGCCGACGAGGATGCATCCCGCCCATGGTATATCATCGGCGGCAACTGCGATTACGACCGCGATCTGCCCGCCCGTCTGGTGATGACACTGGGTGGTGCGAAGCTCTATCTCACGCACGGCTATGCCGAACGCGTGAAATCGGGGCTGCTGAATCTCGCCCTGTCCGCCCGCAGTCAGGAGGCGGTCGCCGCCCTCTACGGACACACGCACGTCGCCGCCACCGATTTCGACAACGGTGTCCTGCTGTTCAACCCCGGCAGCATCGGCGCGGGCAGTTACGGCGTGCTCACCATCGAACAGGGCGTGGTGCGCTCGTCTCTTTATCGGACGCGCTGATTCACACTCCCACTATATGCGTCGGCGACGGCTTTTGTGCATATTCCCCCACAATTCTTCCCATTTAACGCAAAAATTTTCCGCAAAGAATGCATTTCAACCGTTGCAAAGCCTGTCGAATAATGCTATAATCTAGTTACCGTTTTGTTACTGATTTCTATCGGGAGGTATCTGTATTATGACCGAAGCGAAAGTTGCAGAAGAGTTGTTCCGCAAAGAGAAGCAGGTTGCCCCGCTTCGCATCATCGCTCTGAGCTCGGCAAAAGAGCTGGGCGACAAGATCGACCATCACCTGACCACCTGGGCCAAAGGCACCGTACACGAGCAGGACACGTTCCTGGTTCCGGCGGAATGCCCGCGTTTTTCCTCGGGCGACGGCAAAGGTCTGATCAAGGACAGCATCCGCGGCGATGACCTGTATATTCTGGTAGACGTCGGCAACTACGATTGCCGCTACAACCTGTTCGGTCACGAAAACCGTATGTCCCCCGATGATCACTATCAGGATCTCAAGCGCATCATTCAGGCGGCGGGCGGTAAAGCGCACCGTATCAACGTCGTGATGCCCATCCTCTACGGCGGTCGTCAGCACCGCCGCAACTACCGCGAATCGCTCGACTGCGCCGCGGCTCTGCAGGAGCTGACTGCAATGGGCGTCTCCAACATCGTCACCTTTGACGCCCACGATCCCCGCGTGCACAACGCGATCCCGCTGACGGGCTTCGATAACATCATGCCGTCCTATCAGGTGCTCAAGTGCCTGTTCCGCTCGGTACCCGACATTCATCCCGACCGCGACCATCTGATGATCATCGCTCCCGACGAAGGCGCGATGAACCGCAACATGTACTACGCGTCGGTCATGGGCGTGGATCTGGGTATGTTCTACAAGCGCCGCGACTTCTCTACCGTGGTCAACGGCCGCAATCCCATCGTCGCGCACGAGTATCTCGGTAAACCCGTCGAAGGCAAAGACGTATTCATCGCCGACGATATCATCAGCTCGGGCGAATCCATGCTGGACATCGCGTATGAGCTCAAAAAGCGCAAGGCAAACCGCATCTTCACCTACGCGACCTACGGTCTGTTCGTGAACGGTCTCGAGGTGTTCGACAAGGCGGTCGCCGACGGCGTGCTGGACGGCGTGTTCGCCACCAACCTGACCTATCGTCGTCCGGAACTGGCGACCCGCGAATGGTTCCACGAGGTGGACGTGTCCAAGTACGTGTCCTACTTCATCGCCGCTCTCAACTGCGACGTGTCGGTCAGCACCATCGTCGATCCCCACGCCAAGATCAAACAGCTTCTGGCGGAATATCGCGGCGAGTAATAAACGTATATACTATAAGGGCTGTCGCATCGCTGTGACAGCCCTTTTTCATCCCACCGAAAGGAGGCGACGGTATGAAACGCCCCGTCACCGTTCTGCTTTGCATCGTTCTGCTGATCGCCATTCTCGGCGGTTGCGCCGCGCGTCCGCTCACGCAAACCGACTTTTTGCTCGATACCACCTGCTCAATCACGGTGTATGATCCCGCCGATGAAACGGCGCTCCTGCTCGCGACGGATCGTGTCGCCTCCGATGAACAGCGCTGGTCGCGCACGATCGACAGCAGTGACATTGCCCTCCTGAACCGCGGCGATCTCCAAACAGTCAGCGACGACACCGCCGCTTTGCTTCGCACTGCGCTGGATTGGTCCGCCCGTACGGACGGCGCGTTTGACATCACGACCGCCCCGCTGACCGATCTGTGGAAAGCCGCCGAGGAGCAAGGGCATCCCCCCTCACAGGCAGACATAGCCGACACGCTGACCCGCGTCGGATTTGACCACGTAACGCTCGACGGCAACGCCGTCACCCTGCAAAACGGCACCATGATTGACCTGGGCGCCATTGCCAAAGGTGCGATTGCCGACCGCGCCGCCGCTGTCCTGCGCAGGCAGGGCTGCCACAGCGCGCTGATCGATCTGGGCGGCAACATTGTTGCCGTCGGAGAAAAACCGGACGGCTCGCCCTTCACCGTCGGCATCGCCGATCCGCAGTCCCCCGACAAGCTCGTCGCCACCGTGCTCGTGACAGACGGCGCCGTCGTGACTTCGGGATCTTATGAGCGCGGCTACCGCATCGGAGGCATATGGTATTCGCACATTCTCGATCCCAAAACCGGCGTTCCCGTTCAGAACGACCTGCTGTCGGTGACCGTTCTTGCCCCCCGCGCCACCGACGCCGACGCGCTGTCCACCGCCTGCTTTGTGATGGGCTATGAGAAGGCGCGCGCGTTTGTTGACGCGCTCGACAGCGTCGAAGCGGTCTTCGTGACGACGGACGGTGCCGTGCAGGCGACCGCGGGGGTACAATTCGCCGAATAAAACGGATGTATTTGTACTTTCGGACGGTTTTGTTGGCGTTTTTTCTCAAAATTACGATTTTTTCGCCGTGACCCCTTGTGATTTTTGCAAGAATTTGCTATGATAAGAATTGGCACAAACCGTCCTGTCAGAGGACGATCAAAATTAAGGAGGAATCCGAAATGAATGTGTATGGTTTGGACGTTTCCGTCAAAAATTTGCCCGTACTGGACAAAGGCTACATTCCGATGGCCGCGTTCTGCAAGGCGTATGAGGCTTCGGCGGCAAACGGTAAAGACGTTGTGATCGCGGTCGAGCGCAATCAGGGCTACACCGCGGTGCGCAAGATCAAGGTGCACGGCACCGAAGACATGCAGGCGGCGGACCGCGTGTATGTGGAACGTACCGTGAAGATGCTGCTGTGGGCTTACGGCGGCTGGAAAGTGTACATCTGCGGCGACGACGCGCTGGGCGCGTACATTGCCGACACCTATAAGGTCGGCGGCGCGCGCGAATTCGACGCCGACTTCATGGGCAACGTGTATGAGCAGGAGTTCACCGTGGTGTCCTGCGCGCTGGCGGACGCTCCCGCCGAGAAATCCGGCGCGAAGCCCGTCGGTCGTCACCTCGACGGCTGCCGCATCGGCTTTGACGCGGGCGGATCCGACCGTAAGGTCTCCGCAGTCATCGACGGCGAATCGGTGTATTCCGAAGAAGTCGTGTGGTTCCCCAAGACCAACAGCGATCCCGACTACCACTTCAACGGCATTGTTGAAGCGATGAAGACCGCCGCCTCCAAGATGCCCCGCGTCGATGGCATCGGCGTGTCCTCGGCGGGTATCTACGTCGACAACCGCGCCATGGTCGCGTCCTTGTTCATCAAGGTCCCGAAGGACGAATTCGACAAGAAAGTGAAAGATATCTACATCCGTGCCGCCAAGGAAATCGGCGACGTGCCGCTGGAAGTTGTCAATGACGGCGACGTGACGGCGCTCGCGGGCGCGATGAGCCTGGGCGAAAACGAGATTCTCGGCATCGCGATGGGTACGTCCGAAGCGGTTGGCTACGTCGACAAGGACGGCAACATCACCGGTTGGCTCAACGAGCTGGCGTTCGCTCCCGTCGACCTGCAGGACGACGCGATGGTGGACGAATGGTCGGGTGATAAGGGCTGCGGCGTGAAATACTTCTCGCAGGACAGCGTCATCAAACTCGCTCCCCGTGCGGGCATCGAGCTCGACGAGAGCCTGTCTCCCGCTGAAAAGCTGAAGGTCGTGCAAGGCGAGATGAACAAGGGCAGCGAAGCCGCCCGCGATATCTATCGCTCCATCGGCACCTACCTCGGCCACGCGCTGGCTTACTACGCCACCTACTACAAGGTCGCGCACGTGCTGCTCCTCGGCCGCGTGATGTCCGGCGAAGGCGGCGATCTGGTCATCGAAGAAGCGCGTCGTGTGCTCGCGGACGAATATCCCGAGATCACGGGCGTCGAGCTGAACCTCCCCGACGAGAAATTCCGTCGCGTGGGTCAGTCTGCCGCCGCCGCGTCCCTGCCGCAGATCGGCTGATTTTACACATGACAAAGCCCTCGGTTACATCCGTAACCGAGGGCTTTTCTTTAACCCATATCCTCACTTGGAACCGCCGCTCCGAGCGGGGATGTTTTTCAGTTTATCAAACGACGCCTCGCCGCGATGACCGCCGCACCTCCGATCGTGAGCAAGCACAGCGCTGTCATCGCGTGGGATGTATCCGCTGTATCGGCAGAGTGCGGCGCGACGGCTTGTGACTTGACTGCAGTGGTGGTGACAGTCTGTCGTGCGGTTGTGACGGTCGTCACCGCCGCCTCGGCATCTGTGTCGGTATCCGGATCGGACACCGCCGTTGTGACGGTCGTCACCGCCGTTGTCCCAACAGAAGCGGTCGTGGTCGCGGTTTTTTCGCCACGCACCGCAATGTGATTGATCGCGGTCTCTCCGCCGGTCGATCCGATGAGCCCCGCCGTACCGTTGACCAGCATATTGGATGCCACGGCAATGCGGATGTACAGCTGTTCGCAGTGATTTGCCTGCGCGGGCAATGCCACGTTGTCAAACGCCGTCGCCAGCTCCTTGTTCACCGCCACGGTGTAGGTCGCCCCTTTGACATCAACAAAGGTGATGCCGTCGACGGAGTATTGCAGTTTATAATCCCGCGGTCCTTTTTTGGTTGCCCCGAGATCGGCACAAAACGTGATATTCTCATATCCCTTCGTGGAGACGCGTACCTCCAGGTACGCGCCGTTGCCCCATGGGTTTTTGGTGCCGCCCGTCATGACCGGTTGCATACCCTCGGTGCCGTATTCCCCTTTGGACCATTCCAGCTTGCGGTAGTCCGTACCGCTGACCGAAGCAAACAAACGCCCGCCGACGGTGGCGGTCGCATAGCCGCTGTCCTTATCCCCGTAACCGCTGACCGAGAGATTCTCCTCGGCAACCGCCGCGGCGTTGGAAAACTCGATGGATGTAATCGCATCGCTTTGCGCACCGACCGAGACGCAAAGCATACTGCCGATCACACACATCATCCAAACGACAGTCCATACACGTTTCATACTTCTCCTCCTCACCACCGTCCGGGACGGTTACTGCCGCTGTTACTGCCAATGGAGGTTACCACCGACGACACCGCCGCACTGCCGAGCGATGTGCCTGCTGTATAAGCACCGTCGTAAAGTCCGTCAGTCTCATTGCCGTGGCAGGTTCCGCCGTAATACGCGGTATAGGTCACGCCTTTGGTGATGGAGGGCGTGCTGACAATAACCGCCTGATAGGTCTTGCTCGGCTTGAACGCGACGATCGTGTTCCCGCTCGCATCCAGAACGCCGAAGGCGGTGCCGCCCGAACGGCTCGAACTGCTTTTCACACTTAAAATGTACTGAGTCGATGACGTGCTGGGCGTTTGAAGCATACCGCTGCTGCCCGCCGCCACCAAAATACCGCCGTTGACATCGAACGTGCCGTCAAAATCGAGCGCCGCATTGCCGCTGTCGGTGGGACCGTGCACAATCATGGTGCCGCCGGTCATGATGCTGTCGCCGTTGACGTCAATGCCGTCACCGCCCGCATACACCGCCAGATACCCGCCGGTCATGGTCAGGTTGCCGACGGTCTCGCTCGCCATGCCGCCGCCCATGCCGCCGGTAGAGCCCGAAGACGAGCCGGTGCTTGTCGACGCCGCGCTGTTCGCCGTACCCACTAAGAGGTTGTGTACGGTTGTGCTGTCGGCGGCGGTCTGTTCGATCACACTGCCGGTCGCTTCCATATCAAAATACGTCAGGCTGTCGGTGTTGCTGAGTTGCAACGCACCCAGACAAACCGAGCCCTGACCGCCGAGCTTGATCCACACGTTCGTCACGGTCGCCGTGCCGTCGGACGGCATACCGTTCCAGTCAAAATAGCCCTTCATATCGAGCGCCGCCGTTTTGGAAGCGCCGGTCGCCGGCATATAGCCGCCCGCGACATCGCTCTCAGACGCTCCCATCCCGCCGTACCAGTCGGTAGACAACGCCGGAGAGCCTGCACCGTTATCGGCATCGATATCCAGCACGATGTCATACGCAACCGTACTGTTGATGTCGATACCGAGATAGGTCTGCGTATTCACATCAAAGGTACGGTTGGTGTTCAGCTTCATGGTATAGCCCGCACTGGTGGAGGATACCACATACAGCAGATTGTTCTGCACATACCAGTAGCCGCTGTTGTCATCCGTACCGCCTGCCGCATTGACACCGTCATCCGATGCTGTCAGGCGCGACGTGCCGCCTTTGACAACCATGTTCACACCCTCAAAGGCTTCATAACTCTTGGTCACGGTCAACACGGTGGGATCTTCGATCGTCAGCGTGCCGTCGGCATGGATGCCGTCGTCGCCGCTCGCACAGGTAATCTCGCCGCCCGCCAGATATACGTCGCCGTTGCTGTGCACGGCATCGTCCTTACAGTCAAGCGTGATCGTGCCGCCCGTGACGGTGACACTGCCTGTGCCTTTGAGTCCCTTGTAACTGCTCGTGTCGCTCGAACTCGGCGAAGTGCTGCTGCCGCCGCCCGTCGTGGCACGGATCGTGCCGCCGTTGACCGTCAGCGCCGTTTCTGCCTGAATCGCATCATAATCCGCCGTAACCTCGACAACACCGCCGTTGATCGTGATGAAGCCCTTGGTCGTATCGGTGGTGTTATCCGCCTGCATGCCGTCGCCGCCCGCGGTCAGCGTCAACGTGCCGCCGCTGACCGTGATCGAATCGTTGCCCTTGAGCGCGTGATTGACCGCCGTCACGGTAACGGTGCCGCCCTTGATCTTCAGATCATCGTTGGTGTCAATGCCGTTGTGGTACTGTCCGTTGACGATCAGGGTGCCCGTGCCGTCGATATCCATATCGCATTTCGCGGCCAATGCCGCATTGGAGGTCGTATCGGTATACGTCGCACCATCGGTGATGGTGTTGACCGTACCGTCGTTTAAGATAATATCGACGTTGTCTGCCGACTGTACAAACAGCGGCGACGTGTAGGAACACGACATGCTCGCGTTGTCCAGATAAAGCGTTACGTTGTCCGTCGTCTCGTCCGCCGCAACCACCACACGTCCATCCGTCATGGTGCCGGTGATCGTATAATCGCCCGCGTCGGCAATGGTGACCGTATCGCCGCTGACCGTCGCTCCCGTGCCCTCCACGGTCGCCGTGGTACCGAGCAGGGTGATGATGTTTTCACCGGTCGGTGCCGCGGCACCGCCGTTATAGGCGGTCACATACGTCCACACATAATCCGATGCCAGGCATCCGCCCAGAATGATCCGCACATCAGAGGTATCGATCGTCCCGTCAAAATCCACGTCTGCAAGCAGACTCTGCATCTCGGTCAGTGACAACGATCCGAGGATGCCCTGCATTGTCACGCGGGCATCGGCAGTTTTGACCACGCCGCTTTGATCAACGTCGCCCTGCGAATAATAGCGCACCGCCCCCTTGCCCATGATCACGATGTCGTTGAATGCGGTTTCGCCGCCTGTCGCACCTGTCAGCGCCGATCCGTTGATCATGGCATCGGAACACGCCGTCATGCGCAGATACAGCGTGGCGCATCCCTCGGCATCCGTCGGCAACGCCACACGGTCAAACGCCTGTTGCATCTCTTTATTGGTAGTGATGGTATACATCGCACCCTCCACATCCGTGAAGGTCACACCATCCGTAGAATATTGCAATTGATAATCCCGTGCCCCTTTTTTGGTGCCACCGAGCTTGGCGCTGAAGGTCAGATCGGTATAGCCGACCGTCGACAGCCGTACTTCCACGTACGCACCGACCGCCCAGGGATAACTGCTGCTCGCCGTCATCGCAGGCTGGCAGGCGGATGCCGCGCCGTCTGCATACGCATCGGATGTCCACTCCAGTTTACGCGCCTGAACGCCGTCCATCGACGCATGCACGGTCGCCTCTCCCAGCGACAGCGGATACCCGTCGTTCTTATCCCCCGGAATATCCGCTCCGGCGGTCCCGTTCGTATAGGTCAGCTGTGTTATCAGCGTGTCCACCGCCGCCTGTGCCCGGACTGCCGGCGGACACGCCGTCGTACACAGAGCCAGAATACATACAAAGGATATGATTTTCACCAAATAACGCATAGGGATACCTCTCCTTTTCCGATTCTTGACTTCAGTTTACCCCTCTTTTCTGAATTTTCGGTGAGAAGTATCTGGACAATTTGTGGAGTTGAAAGCCAAAAACCGCCGATGGGGTCTTTGTTTCCAAGACACCCATCGGCGGTGTGGATCGGTTATTCGGTTTCGCTTCCGAACAGCTCGTCGAGGATATCAAACGCATCCTCCGACGCGTCGCTCGGCGCGGCTTCGGCGGTCGCCGTCTCTTCCGTCGGCACGGTTGTTGCCGCCTTCGGTCCGGGATCGGCAAGCGCCGCATCGATCGTATCGGGCGCGCTCGTTTCCACATCGGTGAGCATATCGTCGGTGATAACCGTCAGCTCCTTGCGGTTGAACAGATCGTACAGGATCGGCACGACATACAACGTCATGATGGTCGCGTACACCAGACCGCCGATACACACGATGGCGATCGGTTGCATCATCTCGTTACCGCTGCCGATGCCGACGGCAGTCAGCACCAGACCGAGCACCGTTGTGATGGTGGTCATCAGGATCGGGCGCATACGCGTCACGCCCGCTTCTTCCAGCGCCTCGCGTTTGGGCATGCCGTCCGCGCGGAGCTGATTGATATAGTCCACCAGCACAATGCCGTTGTTGACGATGATGCCGCACAGCATCACGAAGCCGATCAGCGAAATCACGCTGACCTCCATGCCCGCAATGATCAGACCGAGGAAGCCACCCGTGAAGGCGAGCGGAATCGTGAACATGACGATAAAAGGAGATTTGAGCGACTGGAACTGCGCGACCATCACGAGATACACCAGCAATACGCCGAGCACCAGCATGAGAAGCATCTGCTCCATCGACTCCATGATCATCTCATTTTCGCCCGTGAATTCCATCGTCACACCCGCCGGAAGCACAAACGATTTCAGCGCCTGCTGAGCATCGTTGGTTGCGAGCGTCACGTTATGTCCTTGAGCAACCTCCGCCGACACGGTCATGTAGCGGCGTTGCTCGTCACGGTTGATCGCGTTCGGGGAGAGCGTCTCCTCCACCGTCGCAATGTCGGCGAGCTTCACGGTTTCCTTCGTGCCGTCCTGCTTCTCCGCCGTAAACTCGAGGTCGATCACCTCGTCGGGGGTCGGCACGGTACGTCCGACCACCTCAACATCGTAAATCTTGCCGTTTTCGGTCAGCGTGGTCGCGGTCGTTTCGGTGGTCAGCACCTTCGCAATTTCCGCATACACCTGTGCGACGGTCAGCCCGTGCGCGGCGGCGGCCTCTTTATCGACCGTAAAGTGGAGCGAGGGATCCGCCTCCTCCAGTCCGTCGGACACATTTTGCAGGCTGTCCACAGCCGACAGCACCTTCGCGACATCCTGCGCCGTCTGTTGCAGGACCTCCAGATCGTCACCGTACAGATTCAGCGACACACCCGATCCCGAAAGCATCGTCATCGAGCTGTCCAGTCCCGAGCCCTGCGCCTCCACCGTTCCCGCCAGATCCGCGCAGGTATCGTTGATCCGGCGGACGATCTCGCCGCTCTTTTTAAGATATTTTTCATCCAGAATCACATACATGGACGCGGTGTTCGCCGAGGACGCGCCCGTCATCAGATCGGATGACAGCATCGCGCCGACCGTCTGCACCCCTTCAATCTCCATGATACGCACCATCGCGGCATCGGTGATCGCTTTGGTATCCTCCGCGGTCGCTTCGTCGCCCGCCTGCACCGTCACGGTCAGCTGGGTCGAGCTCATAGGCGGCATGAAGATGAAGCCGCGCATCAGCGCCAGTCCTGCCGATGCCACGAGCAACACCACCGCCAGAATCAGCACCAACGCCCGATGCGCGATGGCAAAGCGGAACGTTTTGCGATAGAGCCGCGCGAACGCGTCCATAAAGCGATGCGAGCGCTCCTTCTGATGAGCGAGCAGCTTATGCGCCATCGCGGGAACGAGCGTCAACGATACGATCAGGCTGGCGATCAGCGCATAGCCGAGCGTGAGCGCCATATCCATGAAGAGGTCACGCGTCATGCCGTCCACGAATACAATGGGCAAGAAGACGCAAACCGTCGTCAACGTCGACGCGGCAACCGCGCCCGCTACCTGCTTGGCGCCGTACACCGCCGCACGCAGAGGATCCACGCCCTCATGCCGCAGGCGGAAGGTATTTTCAATGACCACGACCGAATTGTCCACCAGCATGCCGACCGACACCGCCAGCGCCGACAACGAGATCATGTTGAGCGTCACACCCGTAAAATACATGAGCACGAGCGCAAACAGCACCGAAATCGGAATGCTGAACAACGTGATGAGGGTGGGCTTGAAGTCCTTGAGGAACAAGAACAGCACCAGCACCGCAAACAACGCGCTGAGAAGCAGGTTCTGCATGATGGATTCCACCATCATGAAAATGTAATCACCCTGATCCATCAGCGGCTCAAACGTCAGTCCCGCATATGTCTGCTCGAGCTCATTAAAACGGTTCAGAATATTCTCCGACACCTCTGCGGTTGCATAAGACGATTGCTTCGAGAAAGAGAGCATGATACCGGTCTCTCCGTTGACCCGCGCATATACCTCGTCGCGGTTGTCGGTGCGCTCCACGTCGGCGACATCCGACAGGCGGATCGGCGCAATGCCGTCCATGTTGAGATCCATCAGCACCAGGTCCTGCAGTTCCTCAAACGAGCCGACCTCATCGCC
The DNA here is from genome assembly GCA_045540655.1 of Acutalibacteraceae bacterium. Classification (GTDB taxonomy): domain Bacteria; phylum Bacillota; class Clostridia; order Oscillospirales; family Acutalibacteraceae; genus RGIG1959. The sequence goes on along the minus strand of JAZQHP010000107.1, from coordinate 9,178 downwards.
CACGCTGATGAGCGTCGCGACCCCATGCTCCTCGGCATAACCGGCGGGCATCGCAAAGTTCTGCGCCATGAGCAGGGCGGACACGGTATCCATCGTCAGGATCGCGTTCAGATCGGCGCTTTCATATGCGGTTTTGCGTCCGTCCTCGACGGCTTCCAGCCCCTGATCGATCTGGGTCGCCGCGGCATTGAGCTGGGCTTCCGCATCCAGCAACTGTGCCGTCGCCGTTGACAGCTCCAGCACCGCCGATGTCTTTTCCGAATCGAGCATCGCCAGCGCCGCGCTGATCTGCAGCTCACCCGCGGCAAGCTCGGTCAGCGCAGTATCGATCGCCGCGATGCCGCCTTCCAGCTGTTCCTTCGCCGAGGCAAGCTCGCCGACCGCCGCCGCCAACGACGCGCGGTCCATGCCAAGTTCGGTCATCAGCGCTTCCGCCGCGGAGAGCGCGGTCTTTGCCGCCGCGGTTGCCGCATCCAGCCGCAGGATTTCGGCGGGGATCTGTTCTTTCGTCAGCTCGCGTGCCGCCAGCGCCGCATCCACTTGAGCGAGCCCCGCCTGCACCGCGAGATATTCTTCGCTCGCTTTGAGCGCTTCCAGCGCGGCGGTCTTCTGCTCTTCGGTCAGATTGTCATCCGCCCCGATCATCTCTTCTTGTTGTTTGAGCACCTGTTGACGCGCATCAAGGTCCGCCGCCTGCTCCTGCAGAGCGACCAGCGCCTCGCGCTCGGTCTGCATGGAGGTGATTTTTTCATCCAGCTCATCGAGCGCATTCTTGATCGCCGTCAACTGCGCATAGGTGGTATTCACCGTTTCCAGTTGGGTTTCCAGCTCGGCGCGTTTCTCCTTCAGCGTTGTTTTTGCCGCTTCCAGTTCCTTTTCCTTGGCAGTCAGCTCCGCCTGCGCGGCGCCTGTCTGATTCTTCAGGGCATCCTTGCCCGCTTCCAGCTGTTCCTTGCCCTTGTTGATCTCGGCGCGACCGCTGTCCAGCTCTGCCTTCGCGTTGTCCAGCTCGGCTTTCGCTTTATCGACGGATTCGTCGATTGCCTCGCGCAGACGTTCATTCAGCCGGTCGATTTTCTTCTGGTCAAAGGTGACGGTGATACGTTCCTCCAGCAAGCCGTCCGAGCCGATGCTCGCCACGCCCGCCGTACCTTCCAGCGCAGGGATCAGCGTCTCCTTGGCGAAATCCGACACCTCCACCGTCGTCTTGTCCTCCATACTGACGGCGGCGACCATGACGGGAAGCATATTGGGGTTGATCTTCAGAATCGTGGGAGAAGCGACCATATCGCTCCAGCCGCCTTCAATCAGATTGACCTTCTGCATGATATCGACGGAGATGCTGTCCATGTTCACATCATCGGTAAATTCCAGAATAACCAGCGAATAGTTCTCCGCCGACGTGGACTGCACCGCGTTGATATTCTCCAGCGTCGCCATGGATTGCTCGAGAGGCTTTGTGACCTCCTCCTCCACCTTTTCGGGCGACGCGCCGGGATACGCGGTCATCACCAGCACATACGGCAAATCGATGCTCGGCAACAAATCGGGGGTCATGCGGGTGTAGGACACAATACCCAGCACCACGACCACGATCACCGCAACGAGCACCGTCATCGGTTTTTTTACACTGAATGTCGACATAGAAGCATCCTGCTTTCATCAACAGATTTTTTAAACCAAGGCACATCCGCCCTATTTTACTTTTCTATTATAAAACGAACCGTGCATTTCTTCAACTATCATTCGGCTTGAAAGTGTAAACTTTTCTTGAAATATTCTTGCGCATCCCTGTTGAATGCGATATAATGAAAGTGAATTTTGTCAAAAGGACGGTTCCTCTTATGATTCGCCTGATTACCTGCGATCTCGACGGCACCCTGCTTCCAAAAGGGCAGTGGGCGCCCTCCGAAGAGATCTTTTCGATTATCGCCGCCCTGCGTGAACGCGGCATTGCGTTTGCCGCCGCCAGCGGTCGGCAATACCACAGCCTGCGCACGCTGTTTGCTCCCGTTGCCGACGATATTCTGTATATCGCGGAAAACGGCTCGGTGGTGTTTGCGGGCGACCGTCTGCTGTCGCAAACGGTGCTCGATCCTGCCAAAGCCCGCGCGCTCACCGCGCAGATTCTTGCCCTGCCCGAAACCGAAGTGATGATTTCGGGCGCGAAGCATTGCTATCTCCTGCCGAAATCCGAAGCATACGTGCATCATATCCGCCATGTACTTCGCTTTTCCGCCAAAATCGTGTCGTCGTTCGACGAGATCGACGAGCCCGTCATCAAAATCAGCGCCTGCCGCCTGGAGCATTCCGAGTGGCTGTATGAGCAACTGCACGAAGCATGGGAAGCGGATTTTCAGATTGCCGTGGCGGGTCGTGAATGGCTGGATTTCACCCTTGCCGACAAAGGCACGGGACTCGACGCGCTGTGTGAGCATCTGGATATTTCCCGCGACGAGGTCATGTCCTTCGGCGACAACTACAACGACCTGCCTCTGCTTGTCAAAGCGGGGCATCCCTTTATTATGGACAATGCCTGCGACGAGCTGAAAGCACAGTTTCCGAACCATTGCGTCCGCGTGGAAACCACCCTGCAGAAATTTCTCGCCGAAACGTGATAATTCTTGCAAAAACCACTTGCAAAATGCGTCAATTATGCTATACTGTCGGTGATTGTACGAGGTGATGAGCATGGCTCCCAAATCCAAAACCGTATATGTTTGCGGCGCGTGCGGATACGAAACCGCCCGCTGGAGCGGACAGTGCTCCTCCTGCGGCGCATGGAACACGCTCGAAGAGGAAGTGCGCGGCAGCAAGCAATCCACCCCGTCCAAAGCGGCGCGCGCCGTTGAGCCTAAAAAGCTCAGCGACATCAACGAACAGGATGAGCCCCGCTTTTCCACCGGCATGCCCGAGCTCGACCGCGTCCTCGGCGGCGGCATCGTCAAAGGCGGCATGATGCTCATCGGCGGCGATCCGGGCATCGGCAAAAGCACCCTGCTGTTGCAGGTATGCGCCAACCTCGGCAAAGACCGCACGATTTTGTATGTGTCGGGCGAGGAATCCGCGCGTCAGATCCGCTTGCGGGCGATGCGGCTGGATGTCAACACCGACCGTTTGTATATTCTTTGTGAAAACGAGCTGGAAACGGTGCTCGCGGCGATTCCGTCGCTCAAACCCGACCTGCTCATTGTCGACTCCATCCAGACCATGACCCTGTCTGAGATCGCCTCGAGCGCGGGCAGTGTTACGCAGGTGCGCGAATGCACCAACGCCCTGATGCACGCGTGCAAGGCGGTGGATCTGCCGGTGTTCGTGGTCGGTCACGTCAATAAGGACGGCGCGATCGCGGGTCCCAAAGTGATGGAGCATATTGTCGACTGCGTGCTCAGCTTTGAGGGCGACCGCCACACGGCATACCGCCTGTTGCGCTGTGCGAAAAACCGCTACGGCTCCACCAACGAGATCGGCGTGTTTGAAATGCGCGACAAAGGTCTTGCAGAAGTGGAAAACCCGTCGCAAATGCTGCTGGCGGGACGTCTGGCGGATGTCAGCGGCACCTGCATCGCGTGCAGCATGGAAGGCACGCGCCCGCTGCTCGCGGAGGTGCAGGGACTGGTCACCCCCAGCGGCTTCGGCAACGCCCGCCGCATGGCGACGGGCTTCGATCTGAATCGTCTCAATCTCCTGCTCGCGGTGCTCGAAAAACGCGCAGGTTACTTTTTCTCCACCCTGGATGTCTATGTCAATGTGGTGGGCGGGCTTCGGCTGGATGAGCCCGCGGCGGATCTTGCCGTCGCGTTGTCGCTGGTATCGGGTCTCAAGGACACCCCGCTGCCCCACAATGTCATGGCATTCGGTGAAATCGGATTGTCGGGCGAGATCCGCGCCGTTCAGAACGCGCAGGCGCGCGTGATGGAAGCGGCACGTCTCGGGTTTACCCACATTCTCCTTCCCACACAAAATACAGCCGGCCTCACCGTTCCCGACGGCGTCACCCTTACGGGGGTGCGCACGGTGCGCGAGGCATACGAAGCGGTTCATTGAGAGGAGTGAATCCTATGGATAAGGTATACGGCATTATGCTGATCGGTTGCGGTCACATCGGCGGCGACCACATGGACGATATTTATTGGCGGGATAACATCCGCATTGTCGCCGTGGTGGACACCAACGAAGCGGCGGCACGTCTGTTTGCGCGTAAATACAACGCGGAGCACTACGGCACCGATTATCACGAGTTTCTCAACCTCCCCGAGGTCGACATCGTCATCATCGCGACTTACGTCAACACCCACCTCTCCATCCTCAAGGACTGCATCGCCGCGAACAAGCACATCCTCTGCGAAAAGCCCATCGCCACCACCAAGGAAGACGGTCGCGAGTTCTATCGCGCAGTCAAGGAGGCGAATGCCCGCGACATTCACGTGCTGATCGCGTATATCCTGCGTCACAATGACACCTACAACAAGATGCGCGAGCTGATCTGGAACGGCGAAATCGGCGAATTGCGTGTTGCGCGCATGACGCAGAACCACCATGCACTCAACTGGCCGCGCTACAAGCGCCTGCTTCATGACTGCTCCCCCATTCTGGACTGCGGCGTACACTATATGGACATCATCCAATGGTTTGCCGGTTCCAAGGTCGTGGAGGTCATGGGTCACGGCGTGACGGTCGACGATGACCTGGAACCCGGCATGGTAAACTACGGCATGATCGTCATGCGTCTGCAGAGCGGCGCTATGGCGTACTATGAAGCGGGCTGGGGTCAGACCTTCAGCTCCGCCAACGTGAAAGAATTCATCGGCACCAAGGGTCGCATCCGTCTGACCATGAACGCCCAGCGCGCCCTCGACACGGAAATGGGCGACTGCATCGAGTTGTTCCATCTCGACACGGGGCAAACCGAAAGCATCAACGTACAGAGCAAATATAAGCCGATGTACAAACAGCTGTGCTCCCTCATCGACATGATCGAGCACCGTCCCACCCACGCGCCCGATATCGAGCAGGCGTACAGTGCCTTCAAGGTGGCGGTGGCCGCCGACCGCGCCGTGCGCGAAAGCGCATTTGTCTACGTGGACGACGATGTATAATGTATACGCAAAAAACCGGTTGATTTCCATTCGGAAATCAACCGGTTTTATATTTTGTGTTACATCGCAATGCAGTGTTGCGGACAAGCGTCCACGCATTTGCCGCAAGCGGTGCATTTCGCGGGATCGACGGATGCGAGGAAATTGGTCACCGTGATCGCCTCCGATTCGCACACCTTCTGACACTTCATGCAACCGATGCACGCCGCCCCACACAGCTTGCGCGCAACGCCGCCCTTGTCGTGGCTCGAGCAACGCACCGATGCCGCCGACAGATGCTCGGTGACGGTGATGAGCGATTTCGGACACACGCGCACACAATCGCCGCATCCGACGCACACCGCTTCATCCACCACCGCGATGCCATTCTCGATCCGCACCGCGCCGCGGTCACACGCCGACACGCAGTCGCCGTAGCCCAGACAGCCGTAACGGCAGGTCTTATCGCCGCCGAAAAACTTTGCCGCCGCCTTGCAGGACGTTACGCCGCGGTAAGCGTGTGCTTTTTCGGTGATCGTGTCGCAACCGCCGCAATGCACAACAGCCGCCTTTTTCACCACCGAGCCGGACACGCCCAGGATCTCGCCCGTTGCCGCGGCGACCTCCTCGCCGCCCGGCGAGCAAAGCCCGACCGCCGCCCCGTCGTGCGCCATCGCCGCCGCATAGCCCTCACAGCCCGAGAAGCCGCACGCGCCGCAGTTGGCACCGGGGAGCACCTCTTTGAGTGCTTCCACTTTTTCGTCCTTCGGGACCGCAAACACCACCGACGCGACCGCCAGGATCACGCCCGCCAGCAGGGCGATCGCCGCCGCCACACCGACGGCAATACCAATGGATGCCATGGAAATCACCTCACAATCCGAAAAGTCCTTGGAATCCAAGGAACGACAACGACACCAGCGACGCCGCAATCAGCGTTGAGGGCACGCCCTTGAGTCCCTGCGGGATATCCGCGGTTTCCAGCCGTTCGCGCACACCCGCGAACATGACCATCGCGATCAGGAAGCCGACACCCGCGCCCAACGTATTGGCGATCGCTTCGCCGAAGGTGTAGCCGTTGTCGATGTTCATGATCGTCACGCCGAGCACCGCGCAGTTGGTGGTGATCAGCGGCAGATAAATGCCGAGCGCTTTATGAAGCGGCGGCAGAAATTTTTTCATCACGATCTCGACGAGCTGAACGAGCGCCGCGATAATCAGAATGAACACGATCGTCTGCAGATACCCGAGATCAAAGCGTTCCAGAATGTAATACTGAATCGGCCAGGTCGCCGCCGTCGCCATCAGCATCACGAAGATGACCGCGACCGACATGCCCACCGCCGAGCCGAGCTTTTTCGACACGCCGAGGAAGGGGCAGATCCCGAGGAATTGCGACAGCACGAAGTTGTTGACCAGCATCGCGCCGATGACGATGAAAAACAGATTCTCAAACATCGCACGAGCCTCCTTCCTCTGCCTTGCCGCACGCCGCCGCATGCGGGCAGGACGCGCAACCGAAGGACTGCTTCGGTGTGAAGTTCTTGTCGAGCTTCGCCGACAGCTTGTTCGCCGCCCAGATGAGCACGCCAAACACAAAGAAGCCGCCCGCAGGCATGATGAAGATGGTCATACCCTCAAAGATGCCGCGTTCGGGCCAGCCGAACAACGCGCCCGTTCCGAGCAGTTCGCGGATCGCGCCCATCAGCGTCAGCGCCGCCGTGAAGCCGACACCCATGCCCAGCCCGTCCAGCGCCGACAGCGCGACACTGTTTTTGCTGGCGAATGCTTCCGCGCGACCGAGGATGATGCAGTTGACAACGATCAGCGGTAAAAACAAACCGAGCGCCTCGTTGACCGCCGGCACATACGCCTTGAGAAGCATCTGCACAATGGTGGTAAAGCCCGCGATCACGACGATGTAGGCGGGCAACCGCACTTTATCGGGGATGATCTTGCGAAGCAACGAAATCACAATATTGGAGCAAACCAGCACGAACGTCGCCGCGACGCCCATGCCGATGCCGTTGAACACACTGGTGGTGACGGCGAGGGTCGGACAGGTGCCCAGCACCAGCCGCAACGTGGGATTTTCTTTCACAATGCCCTTGGTAAAGGTCTGCATATATTTACCCATTGCCGTTCACCTCCTCAAAGGTTTCCAGCGCCAGTGCGACGCCTTTTTTAATGCCGTTGGAGGTTTTGGTCGCCTGCGACACGCCGTCCACCGCCGCGACATCCCCGCGGATGCCGCAAAGGCGATCCGTCAGCCCGCCCTTTATCACGGTATCGACGTAACCCGCCGTTTCACTGTCGGCCACCACCTGCACACCGCTGACCGCACCGTCCAAACCGATGCCCGTCAGCACGATCAGACCGCTGCTTTTGCCGACCGTGGAGGTCTTGACGACATAGCCGACCGTTTCGCTGTCGGCACACGCTTTGTACACCTCGAGCACACCGTCTGCCCACTCGCCGTCCACCGTCGAGAAGGCATTCGCCGCCGGAAGCACCTCGCGGCACGCCGCATTGGTGGCTTCGCGTTCTGCCGCTGCAATCGTCTCCGAGGTCAGCAGGTTGGTAGCGGCAAGCGCCGCGACCACCACGCCGCAAATGAGCGCGAGCATCAGCGCCGCGTGCACAATCGTTTTCACATTACGCATGAGACGCCCCCCTTTTCTTGCCGAAAGGCAACGAATAGGTCATGCGCTCAATCAGCGGCACGAGAATATTCATAATCAGAATGGCAAACGATACGCCCTCGGGAAGCGAGCCGAACTGACGGATCAGCACCGTCAGCGCACCGCATCCGATCGCAAAGATGACCTTGCCGACCGGCGTGATGGGCGAGGTGGTATAATCCGTCGCCATGAAGATCGCGCCGAGCATCAGACCGCCCGACAGGATCTCGTAGGTCGCGCCATACACACCGCCTTCGATCACCCATGACAACGCAAACACCGTGCCGACGAAGCACAGCGGAATGATCGGGGAGATCACGCGGCGCACCACCAGGTAAGCACCGCCCAGCAACAACGCCGCCGCACAGGTTTCACCAAGCGAGCCGCCGTGCGTACCGAACAGCAACGTAATCAGGTCATAGACATGATCGCCCGGGGCGACCGCCAGCGGCGTCGCCTGCGACACGCCGTCCACCTGCATAAACACGGGAGCGACATAGTTGTTCATCGCCGCCGGGAAACTCATCAGCAACACCACGCGTCCGACGAGCGCGGGATTGACAAAGTTATGACCGATGCCGCCGAACATCTGCTTGACGACCACGATCGCGACCACGCCGCCGATCGCCGCTTGCCACAGCGGAATGGTCGAGGGCAGGTTGAACGCCAGCAGCATACCCGTCACCACACAGGACAGATCGCCCACTGTCTGCGGACGGCGAAGCACCAGGCGGGACAGATATTCCGAAGCGACGCAGGACGCCACACACACCAGCACCACCCAAAGGGAGCGCCAGCCAAACAGCCACACCGATGCGATCAGCGCAGGCACCATCGCAATGATCACGTCCAGCATGATCATGCGCGTGGAACTGCCCGAATGCAGGTGGGGCGATGAAGATACGATTTTCAAATCTTCCACAGCCGTTTCTCTCCTTTCGGTCACGACGGCTTCGCCGCAGATCTCACCACGTCTTTTGCCAGTCGCATGGTTTGTACAATGGGACGGTGCGCAGGGCACGCAAACGTGCAACAGCCGCATTCCATGCACACCATCACGCCGCGTTTTTCCAGCATCGCCGCATCCTTTTGCGCATACGCCGCCGCTATCGCGGGCGGCGTCAGATTCATCGGGCACGCCTGCACGCATTTGCCGCAACGGATGCACGCCGTCGCCGCGGGAAGCACCGCGTCCTTTTCCGCCATCGCCAGGATGGCGTTGTTTTGCTTGAGGACAGGCAGGCTTTCATCGCGAAGCGCCGTACCCATCATGGGACCGCCCATGAGCAGTTTGACCGCCTTGTATCGCAACCCGCCGCAGAATGCCAGCACCTCGTCGATGGAGGTGCCAAGCGGCACCATCACGTTTTGCGGCGTGCGTACCGCCGAGCCGTCCACCGTCAGGCGTTTGGCAACCAG
>JAZQHP010000106.1:0-27198 GCA_045540655.1 Acutalibacteraceae bacterium | reverse complement strand
ATGTTGTCTTCCTAAGACCGCTTGGCCTCCGACTTCCAGGTGGATCTCCGAGCAAGGGCCGCACGGACCGGAGCCGTGCTCCCAGAAGTTATCCGCTTTGCCCAGACGCACGATGTGCGAGGGATCCACACCGACTTCCTTCGTCCAGATATCAAACGCCTCGTCGTCCTCTTCGTAAATACTGATCCACAGGCGATCCACCGGCAATTCCAACACCTTGGTGCAGAATTCCCACGCCCACGCCGTCGCCTCGTGTTTGAAATAATCGCCGAAGCTGAAGTTGCCGAGCATTTCAAAATACGTGCCGTGACGCGCGGTCTTACCGACGCGCTCGATATCGGGCGTACGGATGCACTTCTGGCAGGTGGTCACGCGCTTGCGGGGCGGCGTGATTTCGCCGGTAAAATACTTCTTCATCGGCGCCATACCCGAGTTGATCAACAACAACGATTTGTCATTGTTGGGCACGAGCGAAAAGCTGGGCAAACGCAGATGTCCCTTGCTTTCAAAGAAGGCGAGATACTTCTCGCGCAATTCATTCAATCCTGTCCATTGCATAGTCGTTAATCTCCTTTCTTCACGTGACCGCTTGCGGGCGGCAATAAAAAACACCTCCATCCCACATCATGGGACGGAAGTGCTCCGTGTTACCACCCAAATTACAGGAAAAACCTGTCACTTTTCTTCTCTTTAACGCAGAGGATACGCCGCGATTCATCACCGCGGAGCTCCGGGGAGGCCCATGCACATCGGGTTCACAAAACGCCTTCCAGCCGCCGAAAAGCGGGCGTTTCTCTCTGGGTGTCGGTGTGCAATTGATCCCCTTCCAAGCCGATCACAGTATTCCTATCAAGTATACTCCCGTACCACGCGATTTGTCAATACATATCTTGCGAAATTTCGACCAAACCTGCTTGAAAAAGGCGATCGCATACCGCCGCAAACATCGGAGCGGCAGTCGCGCCGTTTGCGCCGCCGTTTTCGGACAGCACCGTCACGGCATACCGCGGTTGCTGTGCGGGATAATACCCCGTAAACCAGCTTTGTACAACGGTCTCGCCGTTAACCGTCCACCCCGTCTCCGCCGTTCCTGTTTTACCCGCCGCCGACGCATACATCGGTGCGGCACTCACACCGGTTCCCTCGAGTACCACCGATTCCAGCATATCACGGATAACGGATGCTGTCCGTTCCGAAAACAAACGCTTCGTTTGCAAGGGCTTTGCCGTCTGTATCTCTTGCTTGTATTCATCCACCGTTGCGCCGTAAACCGTCGGCGCGATCAGAACACCCTGATTCGCCACAGCACACAGCAAACTGTGCACATGATAGACCGATGCGAGAATATCGCCCTGTCCGATAGCCACATTGGCAAGCGCCGCCTCGGCGGATAAATCCTCGATATCGGGGCACACGGCTGCCTCTGTCTCCATCCCTTGTGCCAAGGATATCGGAGAATACCATCCCGCCGCCGACGCCATCTCGCAGATTGGTGATGCAGACAACGCAAGCGCCAGTTGAATAAAGTACGAATTGCAGGATACCGCCATTGCTTCCCGCATCGTCAGCATCCGTTTATCACCATGATCGCGGCAGGCAAATTCTATACCGTTCACCGTAATCGTGCCGTCACACGGAAATACGGTCGCTTCATTCACTCCTGCTTCCAGCGCCGCCGCGGCAATCAGGATTTTAAACACAGATCCCACGTTGTAATTACACAGCGTACGGTCAAGAAGCGGGGCTTGCTCTGCTTCCAGATATTGATCCACCGCGGCGGGATCAAAGGTCGGTGCGCTTGCCGTAGCGAGCACCTCCCCGCTTTCTACTTCCGACACCACCACCGCTCCTGCCTGTGCCATGGAATCAAGCACCTCCTGAACGATACGCTGAACATCCAGATCCAGTGTCAGCTTCACACCACCCGCTGTTTGCGACATGGTGTTCCGACAGTCCTCTTCCGTCGGCACGGCAGGGCGTCCCATTGCATCTACGGCATAGGACACGTCCAGTGTACCCTGATACGCCGATAGTGTGTTATCAAAGGCTTTTTCAATCCCGCTTACACCGCGGTAATCGCCGTCGGTATACCCCAGCAGATGCACGGCATATGTCTGCGTTCCATACCGTACAGGGACTTCTGTCTGTACCAGACCGCCGACGGCAGGGAGCGGTTTATCGCTGAAAAACGAGGCACGTTGTCCGCATTCCATTGCCTCGCGGACACATTCGCGTTGGTCCGCGGTCAACGCCAGGGTTTCCCGCTCGCTGTCACTCAGATAGGGATACATAGAAACCGCCCACCGCTTCTGCTGATTGACAAGCGGACGCATATAGCGATCGTAAATCGTTCCGCGCGCCACCGCAATGGTTTGCTTGCGTGTGGACTGACCGACAGAAGCGGCTTTCAAAGAGCTCACCGACAATCCGTATAATCGACCGAACAATCCTAAGAACAGTACCGCCGTGGTAACAAACACTGAAATCAATCGTTTATGCATAAAAAATCTTCCCGATCAAGGATATCGTGCCCGATCGGGAGGATTTTTATTCTTTTATAAACCACATCAGCGGGTCGTGATATCGTCCGTGCGCTTGCGGCGAAGCAACGATCCCGTCGGCAACGGACGATCAAAAGTGATCGACAGCGCGCTGTCCGGATGCGGCGCGCAAGCAATCGGCTCCCCTTCGGCATCCCGTAAATCCTGCGCCGTAAGCGAAAACGGTGGTGTGCCGGGTGTAAGCACCTCCAGCGTTTCCCCTTCAAAGAAGCGGTTGCGCTGACGAAGCAGCAGCCTTCCGTTGTCATACCCAACCACCAGCGCTGCTACCTCATATTCGCGGATGTAGCCTCCGAATGCGTTGTTTTGCGTCGGTGTATCGAAATAAAAGCCCGTACTGTAAGGACGATGGCTGACCTTGTCCGGCTCTTCCAGTATCCATTGTTCAGGGACATATGACGCATCCATACCACACGCATAATACCCGTCAATGGCGACGCGATAGGCATTGGTGATCACCGCGACATAATACGATGCTTTGGCACGTCCTTCGATTTTAAAGGACGTGATGCCCGCCTGTACCAACTGCGGAATGTGCGCGAGCATGTTCAGATCATTGGCGTTGAACAGATACGAGCCACGCGCGTGTTCTTCCACAGACATCACGCGATCCGGTCGGTGCGGCTCGATAAATTCATAGCCCCAGCGACACGGCTGAGAGCAATCTCCGCGTCCGCCGTCGCGCCCCGCCAGGTAATACGAGAACATACACCGTCCCGAAATCGCCATACACATCGCGCCGTGGACGAACGCCTCGAGCTCGAGCGAAGACGGTGTTAACGCCCGCAACTGAGCGATTTCCTCAAGCGTCATCTCTCTGGCAAGCACCACACGCGATACGCCCATGTCATGAAGCATGGACGCTGTGGCGTAATTCACAACGCCGAGCTGGGTCGATGCATGAACAGCGCAGTGCGGCGCGTGGCGTTTCACCAGCGGTAACACACCGATATCCGCCACGATCAGCGCATCCGCCCCGGCATCATCCACCTGTTCCAAAAAGGCCGGCAACGCCGCCACTTCGTCGTTACGCGGCAACGTGTTGCAGGTGACGTACACCTTCTTTTGCATCGCGTGAGCACGTTGTACCGCTCGTTTCAAGCCGTCTGCATCAAAGTTCTTACAAGCGGTACGCATGCCGAATGCGGTGCCCGCAAGGTACACCGCATCCGCTCCGTACTGTAAGGCGGCATCCAACCGCTCCTCATCGCCCGCAGGCGACAGGAGTTCAATCGGACGTGCCGAATGGTTAAACGTGTTCATCAGCCGTACATACCGACGCCGTGTTCAGTGCACCACGCCTCGTGCGCGGCGAAAGTCTCAAAGAACTGCGTCTCACCCGTTTCCACGATACTGGCGAAGTAGAAGCAGTTGATAATGTTGGGCTCTTCAGACGGATTGAGCGCCGCGTTGATCGCGTCCAGACCGGGGTTGCAGATGGAACCAACCGGCAGACCTTCACGCACATAGGTGTTGTAATAGGTGTCCATCGCCGCCGCTTCATCGGACGCGGACATCAGATTCTTCAGATAATCTCTCGTCGAGTCCATCTGCAACAGCGGGAATTCGTCGGGATTGTCCAGACGATTCTGTGTCACACGCGCCACGCGAGGCATATCCTCTTTGAAGCCTGCTTCCATCTGGATGATGGAGGCTTCAATCAAAATCTCGTTGAGCGTCTTGCCCGATTCCTTGATCGCCGCACGGGTATCCGCGTTCACACGGGACGCAAAGTTATCAAGCATAGTGCAGATCACCGTCTCCGCAGAGCCGTTCTTATAGAAATCGTAGGTATCAGGGAACAGATAGCCTTCGAGCAAATACACACGATTCTCGCGCTCGGCAGGCGTCAGTTCACCGATAAAATCGTACTTGATACCGAAGTCCACCGTCAGCATCGTCGAATAGAAATCCTTGGAATTGCAGACCTCATTCTCTTCCAGAATATCCACAATGCCTTCCACCGTCGTACCTTCGGGGATGGTCACCTGCACAGTTTCGCGGACCTCCACCTTCTGAAGCTCGGTCACCACGCCGTCATAACCCATATTCGCGGACACGGTATGCACGCCCGGATGGAACGTGCCGTCCTCACCGAACACGCGGCAATAGACACGGAAAATAAACGGATCGCGAATGATCTCATGCGCCGCGAGTGTTTCGGCGATTTGCTCGGTAGACGCGCCTTCTTCAATCGTGATGTCAATCAGGCGGGAACTGCCGCCGATGCCCGTAAAATCCAGACCGGCGCGGATGATATATGTTGCCAGACCGACAGCAATTGCGATCACCAGAACGATGTACAGAATGGTCTTCAGGCAACCCCAGACCTCGCCGCGCACCATCTTGCGATAGGATTCCACTTCTTCCTCGGTGCTCTCTTCCAGATCCTCGGGCGGAATCTCCTTTTTCTTGCGCTCACGGCGCGGCTTTTTCTTACCTTTCTTCTTGCCGTCCTCGTCATCGTCCACAGGAACGGGAATCAGCTGAGTCGCATCGGTATCGATTTCGGGCTCCGCCGCTTCTTCCTCGGTCGGCTCCGCGGGTGCATAAATCTGCACATCCTCATCGGGAGCATCAAAAGTCATGGTGGCAAACGCATCTTCTGTCTTTTCGTCCGTCACCGGAGTCGGAGCGGGCATGGGAGCCAGATCTTCGTCTGCGGATTCCGCCGGAGACTCCAGCGTCACATACGGTTGATTTTTCGGTTGATTCGTGTGATCCAAGCGGACGCGATCCGGTTTGATCTGATCAATTTCAAACCCCAGATCTCCCAAGATATCATCCAACTCATCGTTCATTCTCTCATCGTTGCTCACGACAACTGCCTCCTCATTGTCAGTTATTTCCATCGACGGGCGATCCGTCGAATATATTGATCGGTAACCAAGGTTTCCACAGGACGATCAAACCGTCCGTGCGGAAGATGCTTTTCAATACAATCGCTGTAACAGATACCGACGAGTGCCCCGCCGAATCCTGCCAGGTAGCGATCATAATAGCCTTTGCCGTATCCGAGGCGATAGCCCTCCAGATCATAACAAAGAGCCGGGACCAGACAAAGCCCCGAGGACAGATCCGTCACACGTCGCGACGGATCGGGTGTGGGTTCGTCCACCCCGAACGTGCCGGGGGACAGCTCATCCAGCGACGTGATATAATAAAACTCCATCTGTCGCGTCCCCGGCACACAACGCGGCACGGCAACCTTTTTGCCGTCTGCCAGCGCCTGGCGGATAATGCCTCTGGTATCCACCTCAATCGCGGTAGACACATAGCACAGCAATGTATCATTTTTATTATATTGCCACAATTTTCGGACATAGCGAAGAATCGCGGCGTCTTTTCGTTGTTTCTCCGTCGGATCCATGGCGCGGCGGTGCGCTTTATATTGATCGCGCAACCCCTGCTTGATGGGACGGATATCCGTCACCTGCATTGGATCCCCTCTCTCAATGTGTTTGCCGTCTGCGGATCTTTAAGTGCCGCGACGAGTTCGAGCGCAAACTCCGTTGCAACACCCGCACCGCGCGCAGTAACCATATTGCCGTCGCGCACCACGTAGCTTTCCGGATTGACGTTCGCGCCGTGCAGAGCATCTTCGAATCCCGGATAACAGATCGCTTGTTTACCGTCCAGCAAGTCTTTGCGTCCGAGAATGGACGGTGCGGCACAGATAGCACCGAGAATCAAGCCGTTTGCCGCGGCATAATCGACAAGCGACTGCACCTTGGCATCGGCTTCCAGATTGGTGGTGCCGGGCAAGCCACCGGGCAGAATGACAGCTTCCAGTCCGTCGGTTTCCACCTGCTCAATAACCGTATCCGTTACAAAAGGAATCGCATGCGCACCGACGATGGTCTGAGCACCGACGCCGACCGTGCGCACATCGCAACCGGCACGACGAAGCAGGTCGATGGGCGCGATGGCTTCCATCTCCTCAAATCCATCGGCTAACAATACATAGATCATGTTGCCATTCCCCTTTCAGTCCATTCCGTATCCCATATAAATATCGTTCGCGATCCGCTCGGCAGTCAACCATTTCAGACGTCCGATCGGTATCTGTTTTTGGGTCTCCGCGCCGACGCGTTCCAGCACCGTTTCATGAAACAAGGTGTCGGCGGGCACCGTCTCGTCGGGCGACAGCAAAAGCAACGTACCATTTGGCATTTCAAAGCCTCGTCCCCACAAGGATGTATGATGATACACCCGAAGCGGCCACTCCACAAACGGCTGATGCCGTTCGGTCAAGCGCTGACGGCGTTTGTCACCATACACATCCGCAGGCAGGAACTCCGAAGACGGTGCTTCCACCGCAGATCCCTTTAAAAAGTCGGCGTAAAGAGGAACATCAAATCCCATACGCTCGTACGACAGTGCCAATGCGTCGTCGGCGGGCTGCAGAAAAACAGCTTTCATACCATGTTCAACAGCATACGCTTCAGCCGCTTGCAGTATACGCCGATACAAGCCTTTTCCGCGCGCAGACGCACGCGTCATGCCTGCATAAATATAGCCGATCGGCTCGCTTTTACCGTCATAAACCAACGAAGCCCGGATCAGAAACAGCATCGACAGGATGTCCTCCGCTTCGCGAATCACAAAGGCGGTGTCGGATTCCAGAAAATGCTCCAGAAACGAGCGGATTTGCTCGGGATCGTCCTGAAACACCTCCGACCACAACCGCTCAATCGCCGCTTTGTCGCGGATCGTTGCGATGTCGACCGTCATGCCTGCTTCTCCAGCACATCGCGTACCAGAGCGGTCAGCGAAGCGGTGATATCCTCGATCGAACGGGGCTCCCCGTTTTCGGAGCAGTTCACCACGCACCAGCTGTCTTTTTCAGCAGCATACAGCGCGGCTTTACGGCAAGTCTGCAGATACGAACGGTCACGTTCGTGAATATCCTTTTTGGATTCGTCTCCCTCGTACCGCGAGGTCATCAGCTTCTGGGACACCTCGGGAGGCATATCCAGAAACATGACGAGCGACGGCTCGGGCAACTGCATACGTGTATATTCATAGTCTGCGAGCCACGCCAGATACTCATCCCATGCCTCCTGCGGAAGCTTGGACATCTGGTGAATCGCATTGGAGGTCGTGTAACGGGCGGCGAGAATGACCGTGCCGTTCTCATACGCCTCCTGCCAGAACTGCTTGTAGCTGGCATAGCGGTCTACCGCATAAAACGACGAGGCCGCATACGCATTAACGGCATCGGGGGTAGATCCGAAATCACCGGCGAGGTATTGCCGCACCAGTGCCGAAGACGGTTGCTCATAATCGGGAAAAGAAATCTGCTTGAACGCGATCCCTTCCCGTTCCAGCCACGCACTGACCGCTTCAAGCTGTGTGCTTTTGCCACTGCCGTCCAGGCCGTCCAGCACAATCAGGGTTCCCCGCATATCGTCACCTCATTTTTTCACAGAATAGCGTTCCCGCATTTCCTTGACCCGTCCACAACTCATCGCACCTTCGGGGCACGGACCGTTTAGACAGGACGGACCCGCATGACCGAACAGAAAAGGTGCCACCTCACGGCACAGATCCAGCATTTCCTGCGCCACCGCACGGATTTCCCACTGGGCGCGGTTGCAACAGCGATGATGAAAAAAGTTGATGAGTGTGCGGGCATTCATTGTCACAATAATCTTGGTTTCGCAGGCGTTGGGAAGTACAAAGCGCGCGTCCTCGATCGCCATTTTGCGCGCCGCCGACGCGGCAGCGGCTTCATCCTTTCCTGCGGCAAGCAGGTCTTTATAATGACGCTGTTCGAGGATGTCCGCCAGCGTATTATACGCCTCGTCCGCCTGTTTCATCGCCTGCGTATAGCAAGCCAGCGCCGCCTCATCTTCGGCAATCAGCGGCGGCGTGATATATTCAAAGCCTTTTTCACTGACATAGCGCTGACTCTTCTGGCTGTAAGAGGCGATGCGATGACGAACCAGCTGATGCGTACAGCTACGGGACACACCTTCGATGCCGAAGGTGAACGACACATGCTCCACCGGGCTCTCATGTCCGAAGGATGCCAGCATCTCCACGAAACGCTCGACCTTTTCCGGTGTCAGATTGTCCATCAATGTTTTCACGTCGCTGCTGCTGTAACACAGCTTGGCGGCGGCGGCCACGACCTTTTCGGGGTCGGGCGTATGCGAAATCAAGGTCACACGCAAGATACAGCACCCCCATAATACGTAGTATTTCACTGTATTATATCAAATATGTTGTCCGTTCGCAACTAGATTTTCACGAAATTTTCACTTTTTTTCGCATCCTCAGCAGGTCAGATACGGCAACGCCTGCTGATACTGTTCCCGCGTTACATCCGTCACAAGAAGTAAATCCGTCAGACGGACAAACCGCCCGTGTTCCTCCCGATACGCCGCTATATTCAGCGCTGTATCACGGTCAAAGCCCGGGACCGCCGCCAGTTCCTTCACGGAAGCAGTGTTGATATCACACAGCGTGGCCTTTGTTGTCGCGGTCAGGGATGCGACCGACGTCTCGGTCGGTTGAAAAAAGGACGGCGGTGCAAACGCCGAGATCAGGCAAAGCACAATCACCAGAACAGCGCCTGCACCCCACAATATCCACGTTTTCTGTTTTTCCGTCATGCTTTTCCCCTCCTTTTTCTTTCATCATATCGAATTTCTTCCACTTTTGCAACATTCCGTCGAAAAATGACAAAAAAGCACAAAAAAACCGACGTATTTCCCCGAAATAATGCTTTACAAACTACACGGAATTCGATAAAATACATATCAGAGAGTATTAATCTCTAAATCAAGTGTACTTTCGGAAAGGACGGACAATGGATCATGAGTGATTTTAAATTAGGTATCATCGTGGACAGCTTCCGACAGGACTTCAAAACCAATGTAGAAATCGCCCACTCCTTGGGTGCTGACGGCATCCAGATGTACATGGTGGAAGGCGAGCTGGCTCCCGAAAACATGACCGACGAAAAAATCGCTGAGGTCAAGCAGATTCTGGCAGATAATGCTATGGAAATCTCGGCAGTTTGTGCGGACCTCGGCGGTCACGGCTTTGCCAGAGCCGACGAAAATCCCGCAAAGGTTGCCACCTCGAAGCGCATCGTCGATCTTGCAGAGATCCTCGGCGCCAAGGTGCTCACCACCCACATCGGCGTGATTCCCGAGGACAAGTCCTCCGCGCGCTATAAGGTGATGCAGGATGCTTGCCGCGAACTCGGACAATACGCCGAATCCAAAGGTATGACCTTTGCGATCGAAACCGGTCCCGAAAAAGCCATTGTGCTTAAAGAATTCCTTGACAGCCTCGGTTGCACGGGCATGGGCGTCAACCTCGACCCCGCCAACTTTGTCATGGTTACCGATCAGGATCCCGTGGAAGCGGTACATCTGCTCAAGGATTACATCGTTCACACCCACGCCAAGGACGGTGTGATGATTCAGAAAACCGATCCGCAGGTCATTTACGACTTCTTTGCCGAAGGCGGCATCGGCGATCTGCGTCTGGGCGATTATTTCCTGGAAACGCCGTTGGGCGAAGGTAACGTGGATTTCGACGCCTATCTCAACGCCCTGCGCGAGATCGGTTTTCACGGTTACCTGACTATCGAGCGCGAAGCCGGTCCCGATCCCGTGTCCGACGTGCGCATCGCCATGGATCTCCTCCGCTCCAAAATGTAAGGCTTTAATTTCACCTAAAAAGGAGAATGAGTAATATGAGCAAAATCAAAGTGGCCGTCATCGGTTGCGGCACCATCGCCAACAGCGCGCACATTCCGTCCTATATGAATTGCGCGGACGCAGAAATCAAGTATTTTTGCGACATCATCCCCGAGCGTGCCGAAGCGGCTGTGAAGCAGTACGGCTGCGGTACCGCCATTGAGGATTATCACGTGGCACTCGCCGATCCCGAGGTCGTGGCCGTGTCTGTGTGCACCCCGAACGACATGCACCCCACCATTTCTATCGACGCCATGCGTGCCGGCAAGCACGTGCTTTGCGAAAAGCCTGCCGCCAGAACGTATGCGGAAGTGCTGGAGATGCAGAAGGTGCAGCATGAAACCGGCATGATCCTCAACATCGGCGTTGTAAACCGTTTCAACTCGGCAGTTAACCAGATCAAGAAGCTGATCGACGAAGGCGAGCTCGGTGAAGTGTATCATGTGTACGGTTCGTTCCGCGCGTATCGTTCCATTCCCGGCATCGGCGGTCCTTTCACCCAGAAAGCGGTGGCAGGCGGCGGTGTCCTCATTGACTGGGGCGTGCACTTCCTCGACCTGATCATGTACTGCACGGGCGATCCCGCCGCGAAAACGGTGTCGGGTAAAGCCTACTGCAAGCTCGGCAAGAACATCAAGGATTATACATACGTCAACATGTGGGCGGCTCCCTCTGCCGACTTCGACGGCACCTATGATGTCGACGATTTCGTGACCGCGATGATCCGCACCGAAGGTCCGACCATTACACTCAACGGTGCCTGGGCGCAGAACATCGGTGTCGGCGAGATGTACATCGACTTCCTCGGCGACAAAGCAGGCGTGCGTCTCCAATACGGCGGCGATTTCCGCCTGTACGGCGTGAAGAACGGCATGCTCTACGACATGGCGCCGTCCTATCAGACGAAGGATATGTTCCAGGAAGAAATCGACTCCTTCATTTCCTGCGTCCAGACCGGCGAGAAACTCCCCTCCCACATCGACACCGTGGCGGTCACCGCGCGCACGATGCAAGCGATTTACGACTCGTCCGAGAGCGGTCGCGAGGTTTGCTTCGAGGATTGATGTCCTCGCCCTGTTTCGGCATAAACAAAGCGGGTGCGTTCCCAAAAGGAGCGCACCCGCTTTTTGTTGTATGCATGGATTCGTTTGTGTCACATCGACACCAGTAAGGACGCAAAGTAAGAGCCGATCACCAGCACACCAAGCACGCTGTACACCGCGCATTTGGCACCGGTCAGAGGACTTTGTTCCGTGCGTCGGCGAATCAGAAGCGACGCCATTACCAACAACGTGGACAGCACGCCGAACACGATCATCGACAGCGTTTCGGGGCTGGCAACATAAATCACCGTCGAGCCCGCAATAATGTCTGCAATGCTGAAGATCGTGTAATTGAACATGTTACTGCCGATGACGTTACCGATCAGGGCATTGAAATTCTTATGTCTTGCCAGAGCAATGCTGGAAGACAGCTCGGGAAGCGAGGTCGCCACACCGAGGAACAGTGCTCCTGCCAGCGACGCCTGCAGATTCAGTTGCTCGGACAGGCGATCGGTAAAATAGGTAACCACAATGCTGACGACCACGAGGCCGAGAGTCGTCAGGCAGAACCGTATGATGACCTGACGCACCGTAAGCGGCGAGGTGTCTTCTTCATCGGTTTCTCCGTCCTCCGTGGTGAGGAAACGAATCGAAATAAAGTAAACCACCAGAATCAGCAAAGAAGCGGCATTGACATGGATAAACGGAAGGCGACAGAAGTTTTCACCGTCGCGTCCGAGATACATAGTCGCCGTTGTCAGCGCATACGCAATCAGCGTGCAGATGGCCACCTTCATGTGGGAATGTGCCGCCTTTGCCTTGGCAAAATGCGTGGCATAAATCGCCGTTAAGCCACCGTAAATGCACATATTAAAAATATTACTGCCCAGTACGTTGCCGATGATCAGTTCGGGATTATGCACCACATAGATCGATGAAATGCTGGTGATCAGCTCCGGGAGCGACGTCACCGCCGCGAGCACCGCGCCGCCGATAAAAGCACCCGAGATATTCGTCTTTTTGTCGAGCAGATCCACATAATCCGCACATTTGATCGAAAACAGAACCAGCGCCGTTGCGGAGACCGCGTAACAAATCAACAGCAGAGGCAAGCTCATTCAAACACACCCTTTACATACTTCTATAGAAAAGCTACTAGGCATTATAGGGCAACTTGAAATAATTGTCAACGAAAACTTCCGTAAAGTCTTCTTTTCCCGGTATATCTTCGGAGATTTATCCGACACTACTTTCAAAAACCGCAGGAGGCATTCATATGACCAAACGGCAATATCTGCTGCAACACATTTTGCATCTGTCGGTACTGCTCAGAGAAACCGCCGATCCCAAACAACAGCAAAACCTGGAGAAGGCTCTGCTATTCTACGCCAAGGAACTGCATTCTCTGGACGCGGCATCTCGCATACCGCCTTTTAAACAATAACTCCCCGATTCCGCTAAAACACCATCGGCACGAGAGCGCCGATGGTGTTTCATGCTTATATCCGTTTTTTACAAAGCGGCAGTTCGATCCAGAACTCACTTCCCGCACCGAGTTCACTGTCCACACCGCAGGAGCCGCCGTGCAACGAGATCAGCGTCTGCACAATGGACAGTCCCAGTCCGCTGTTTCCGTGCGCATTGGCATGGGCATCCGTCCCGCTTCGTACCCGATAATACCGTTTCCAGATGTTGTCAAGTTCTTCGGCGGAAATGCCCTTGCCGTGATCAATGAACGACAGGCGCACGGTCTCTTTTGAAACAAGCTGTCGGATTTCCACACAGTGATCGTCACCGCTATAATAGATCGCGTTGGTAATCAGATTGTATACCACGCGCGACAGACGCATCGCATCCGCTTGCACCCACACGTCTTCCTCGGCGTCAAACGACAGATGATAATCATCAAACTCCACCATGCGGCTCAAACGATCCACCGTTTCTCTGACAAACTCAGTCAGATTCAGCGGCACCCGATCCAGTACCAGCACACCGGATTGCAACTTGGACAGATCCAGCAAATCGTTCACAAGTTCGCTCAGGCGGTTGGCTTCATCAATGACCACTTGAATGTTCTCCGTATGGTCCTCGTCGGGCAGATCGCGGATCGCCTCACTGTAGCCGCGGATCATTGTCAGCGGTGTGCGCAAATCGTGAGACACGTTGGCGATGAGCTCCTGTCGAAGCTGTTCACTTTTTTGCAGATCCACGTCTACCTGATCCATTGTTTCCTGTAGCTGTACCGCCTCCAAATAGCCTGCTCGTTTTTTCGGCGAGCAATAGGTTCCGTCCGCGAGTCCTTTGGCGGCGCGGTTAAGCGCTTCGATGGGAGATGCGAGATATTTGGCGAGCAGAAATGCCACAAGTACCGAGAAGCCGACGATGACCGCCGATGCCATTAACAGCTGAACCGCCAGCGTGCGGGTGGTGGCATCCACCGGTGTGATGTTGGTAACCGCCAGCACCATGTTCGGCGCCTGATTATCGTTCTCATAAACCAACTCACCATACATTGCCGATTCATTGACCTTCATTTGAGAATCCGGCTTGGATGGTTTCGGAGGCGGCGCGGGCGATGTCGCCGCATCATCCGGTATCCGTCTCTTGTTCACTTTGGTTTGTTTATGTAAAAAGAACGTTCCGTCTCCGTCAAGAGCGGTCTTATAAGCCGCTTGCAATTCACCGGCACTGACCGGTCCCGTTGCATCGATATGATGATGATCCGTCAGCAAAACTTTCCCTTGTTCGGTAAAAATATAGATATCAATCTGTTCGGTTGTATTCCAATAGTGAGCAGCGGTCATCGGATCGTCTTCCAAAAGAGAAAGCTTGACATCCTGTACCGCTTTTTTAGCATCGGCAATCTTGATCGAGCGATAGAAATCATCCCAGAACAATCCTTGAAACAACAACAGCAACACCAGTGCTCCCGCCGTCAATGCAGTGAAGATCACAATCAGCATCGTGCGGATACGCATTTTTCCTTGTTTACGATTCAAACCGATACCCCACTCCTCGTACCGTCACGATCATATGGCTGTACTTCTTGATACGTTTACGCAACAGCTTCACATGCGTATCCAGCGTCCGATCGTCGCCGTAATAATCATATCCCCACACACGGGTAATCAGTTTCTCACGCGAGAGCGCAATATTCCGATTACGAATGAGAAAAAACAGCAATTCGCGTTCTTTCGGCGGCAATTCCACCCGCTCGCCATCCACCTCCACGATATGCGCCGCAAAATTCACAAGCAGCCCTTCGTGTTGATACACATCCGCTTCAACGGTCGGTTGTACGCGCTTGAGCACCGCATCCACACGAAGCATCAACTCACGCGGTGAAAACGGTTTGACAACATAATCGTCAATACCCAGTTCAAATCCGCGAATGCGATCGTATTCCTCACCGCGTGCCGTCAGCAAAATAATCGGCACGGAAGAGACCTCCCGTATGTCCCGACATACGGAAAAGCCGTCCAGTTCCGGCATCATCACATCCAGAA
This sequence comes from Acutalibacteraceae bacterium, assembly GCA_045540655.1. Taxonomy (GTDB): domain Bacteria; phylum Bacillota; class Clostridia; order Oscillospirales; family Acutalibacteraceae; genus RGIG1959. The sequence continues at coordinate 12,370 of JAZQHP010000106.1, read as the reverse complement.
TCATCAAATCCGGCGATTGCTCATGAAACAGCATAAGTGCTTGTTCGCCGTTATAGGCTTTGAGCACCGTATGCCCGGCATGCAGAGCGTATTTTTCAATCAGATCTACAATGCGCGACTCATCATCCGCGACTAACAAGGTTGCCATACCGCTTCGCCTCCTTTGTGTCTGAGTATATCGTTTCCAAGTGAAGTTCATGTGAACATCCTTATTATGCCACAAAAGCCGCTCTCTGTCAAAGAGAACGGCTTGAAAATGGTATTCTTTTTTAAAACGTACGCCCTGAATCCGATTCAGCAAGTCCGAAGCTGATCTGGAGCGCTTTATCCACCTGTGTCATGGAGCGATCATCCAGCCGCCCCATGTGCTCACGCAGGCGACGTTTATCCAGTGTGCGTATCTGCTCAAGAAGCACGACCGAATCCTTTGCCAGCCCATTATCGCCCGAATGCACATGAATATGTGTCGGAAGCGGTGCTTTATCCTTCTGACTGGTGATCGCCGCCGCAATCACCGTCGGACTGAACCGATTCCCCACATTATTCTGAACGATCAGCACCGGACGAACACCACCTTGTTCCGAGCCGACCACCGGACTTAAATCCGCATAATATATATCTCCGCGTTGCACTCTCATGTTGCTCACACCCTTGCTTGAATTGCAGTAATAGTTTGACCCGAAAGCGGTCATCCTAAACATGACAATCCGATTCTTTTCAGGATAGTATATGAAATCTCAGGAAGGGTTGTGATCAATCTTGTTTTGTGAACGCTATTCTGCCGTTTCCTTCGGCGGTAAAACGGTATATCTGATTGCGGATGAAAGCAAAATCCTACGCATCGGTTATCACCCGCCGCTCCCGATGGGGTTGTTGCGACGGGATAATCAGGCGATCCTGAACACCGCCGTCACCCAACTGACCGAATACTTCAACGGCGAGAGAAAAACGCTGTCTTTTGAAGCGGATATGCACTTTTTACCGTTTGCCGATGCGGTATACAGTGCTATCTGCCGTATACCTTACGGTGCAAACCGATCCTGCCGCGACATCGCCGATGCCGTCGGTCATCCGCAAAGTCTGACGGCAATCGACGCTCTTTGCCGATACAATCCGCTGCGCATCCTCATTCCGACCCATCGCGTCGATCTGTTTGACGGGAACATGTGCGTCGCCGATCTGGCGATCCGACAAATGGAGCAACGATTTGCCGCGCCTTGACAAACCCACTGTTTTAGAGTACACTTAAGGCATCGCAAACGAAAGGAGGCAAACCGATGAAACACATTCTGACCGCGATGAGCGGCGGTGTGGACAGCTCGGTGGCGGCGTTGCTTCTGATGGAGCAAGGCGTGAAAACCGCCGGCGCAACCATGCGCTTTTTTACCGACGAATCCATCGGTGCATCGATCCGCAAAGCCGCGTGCTCCGCGGACGCGGCATCCGACGCCAAACGCGTATGCGATCGGTTGGCCATCCCCCACACCACCATTGATTGCTTCGATGCCTTTCGCCGCTGTGTCATCGACACCTTTGCCGACAGCTATATGCGGGGTGAAACCCCGAATCCGTGCATTGAATGCAACCGCACCGTGAAATTCCCCCTGTTTTTGCAATATGCTTTGCAAAAGGGATTCGACGGCATTGCCACCGGGCATTATGCCTGCATCGAATACGACAGCGGCAGTCAGCGCTTTCTCATCAAAAAAGCCGCAGACGCTTCCAAGGATCAAAGCTATGTGCTCTACTCGCTGACGCAGGATGTGCTGTCCCGCACGCGGTTGCCGCTGGGCGGATTGCTCAAAAGCGACATTCGTCAGATCGCACAGGAAAACGGTTTTATCAACGCCGACAAGCCCGACAGTCAGGATATCTGTTTTATTCCCGACGGCGATTATGCGGCGTTTCTGGAAACACAGTTGCACCGTTCCTGCCCTCCCGGCGAATTTGTGCTTGAAAACGGCGAACTCGTAGGACAGCACAAAGGACTGCATCGTTATACCATCGGGCAACGCAAAGGGCTGGGAATCGCGGCAAAAAAACCGCTGTACGTCATCCGCAAGGATTTGAGCACCAACCGGGTCATTCTCGGGGATAATGCATCGCTGTTCACCCGCGAGCTTCGTGCCGACCGCGTCAACTGGGTCGCGGCAAAAACCATCAGCACCCCTATCCGCGTCACCGCCAAAACCCGATACAAACAAGTAGAAGCGCCCGCCACGGTCGCCATGACCGACGAGGATACCGTGCTTGTCCGCTTCGACGAACCGCAACGCGCCGTCACCGCGGGACAAGCTGTGGTGTTTTATGACGGAAACACGCTGGTCGGCGGTGCCACCATATTACCTTGATCGGAGGGACCGATGTATGAATTGTATCCATGATCTGCAACAGGAAATCTTACGTTTAAAGAAAGAACAGGATGTGTGCATTTTGGCGCACAGCTATCAAACCCACGATATTCTGGAAATCGCCGATCTGACAGGCGATTCCTTTCAGCTGAGCAAGCTGGCGGCAACCATGCCGCACAAAACCATGCTGATGTGCGGCGTGCGGTTTATGGCAGAGACCGTCAAACTGCTTTCGCCCGAAAAACGCGTCCTTCTCTCCCATCCGTCGGCAGGATGTCCGATGGCGGAACAGATGACCCGTGAGGAAATTCTGGCATTCCGAAAAACGCACCCCGATCACGCGGTGGTCGCTTACATCAATACCACCACCGCACTCAAAACCGTTTGCGACGTGTGCGTCACGTCCTCCTCGGCGGTCAAGATCGTGCGCGCGATGCCCGAACAACAGATCCTCTTTATTCCCGACTGCAACCTCGGCGCATACGTCGCCGCGCAGTGCCCCGAAAAATCCATCACTCTGATGCAAGGCGGTTGCCCCATACATACGGCGATCAAACCCGAAGAGGTTGACGCCGCGAAAGCCCTGCATCCGAACGCTCTGTTGCTGTGCCACCCCGAATGTCTGCCCGCTGTCAGCGCGAAAGCGGATTACCTCGGCTCCACCGCCGATATCATGCGCTTTGCCAAAGAGAGCGATCATGACGAGTTCATCATCGGCACCGAAAACAATATTCTGGACCATTTGCAGTACGAATGCCCCGACAAGCATTTTTATCCGTTATCGGCGCGTCTTATCTGCCCCGATATGCGGCTGACCACATTGACCGATGTGCTTCACGCGTTGCAGGGATGCGGTGGCGAGGAAATTGTCCTCGATAACGACACCATGAAAAAAGCGACTGCCTGCATCGATCGGATGCTGGCGCTCGGATAATTAAAAAAGACCCGTTGAAACAACGGGTCTTTTTTTATACTCTTATTCGGTCAGTTCGGCGATATCCACCAGATGCTCCAGCATCAGCGCCGCGACCTGACGGCACGCGAGCATTTCGCTCTCTTCACTGCCTTCATAGCCAAACAGTTCTACCGTCATCATGTAGCCGCTGTCATACACCAACAGATGATGATAAATCGAGCTGTACCATGCGGTTTCGCCGAGATTGGGGCACGGCTCAACCAGCGGGTAATCGAGTAGCACAAGATCAAAGATCTCACGCGACTTTTCAGCCACTTCCACATTCAATGTCACCTTCGCTTCCACGCCGACACTGGTCAGCACGGTTCCCTGTCCAGAAACAGACGGTTCGGTCATTTCCACGCCCATGGCGGTGCTGAGTTCTTCCCGGGTGATCATATCGCCAAGGTCCTTCTCGATAATCGCCATCGTGGTCGGCGTTGTCGGTGCCGTTGTCGTGGGAGTGGTGTCTACCGGCTCCTCTGTGCCACCGCAAGCGGTCATACCGATCAGGCACAGCAGACACGCCAGACATATACATAAACCAGATGAAAATTTCATGATTGCTCACCTCTTGAATAAGAGTATATCACACTTTTGAAAAAATGACAAGTCTTTATCCTTCGCGGAGCATACGCATGATGACACCCGCCGCCAGATCCGCGGCAAAGGTCACCACCGATTCAAACGAAACCGGTGCCGATCCGTCCGCCAGATCGGAAATGGTACGAAGCACCAGAAACGGCACATTGTTTTGGAATGCAACCTGCGCAATGGCGGCACCTTCCATTTCCGATGCCATGGCACCGAACGATTCGGCGATTTCCGTGCGTCGCTCGGCGCTCGCTACAAACTCATCGCCCGATGCAATGACCCCTTCAAAGCAGTGGTGTTCATCGCCGAGGATCGCATTTGCCGCCTGCACGCAGCGACAGCGAAGAGCCTCATCCGTGTAAAAGAAGGTCGGTTGATCGGTCTGATCACCGTAATCACGTCCGAGGAAGCCTTTGACATAGCCGAACGGGCGCAGGTCAAAATCGTGTTGAACGAGCGCGGTGCCGACCACCACATCCTGCACTGCCAGCACCGACGATACGCCGCCCGCGACGCCGATATTGATCAGCGCATCCACCGCATAGCGGTCAATCAGCTGTTGCGCACAGCAAGCCGCATTCACCTTGCCGACGCCGCATTTGACAACCACCGTGTCCGCGCCGCACAGAATACCGTGATAAAAGGTCAACCCTGCCGCCTGTGCAACAGACGCCTCCTCCATCGCTTCGGTCAGGCGCACGACTTCCGAGTCCATCGCACCGATAATACCGTATCTCATATCTGCACTCTCCGTTATCAGGTGTTTTTATCCACTGTATGGAACGTTTTCAGATTGCCGCCCTTGGTGTGGCGCTCGCGCAGTTTGGCTTCCACATCCGACGGGGTGATGTCCTGCATCGCCATCATCACCAGCAGATGATATGTCAGATCGGCAATTTCACCGATGGTTTCCTCATTATCGCCGTTTTTCGCGGCAATCACGGTTTCGGTGCTTTCCTCTCCCACTTTTTTGAGCACCTTGTCGAGACCTTTCTCAAACAGATAGTGGGTGTAGGATTTCTCCACCGGATGATCGCGACGATCGAGGATCGTCTCGTACACTTCTTGCAAACAACTCATTTCTCTTCCTCCTCAAACTGTCTGAAAAAGCAGGAACGCGCACCCGTATGGCACGCGGCGCCTGTCTGACGCACCTTCACAAGAAGGGTGTCGCGGTCGCAGTCGCCCGCTATGGAAATCACGCGTTGCACATGACCGCTCGTAGCGCCTTTATTCCAGAATTCGTTGCGCGAACGACTCCAGAACCACGTGGTATCGGTTTCCAGCGTGCGTTGCAACGACGTGCGATTCATATATGCCAGCATCAGGACGTCTCCGTTATCGGCATCCTGCACAACGGCGGGAATCAAGGCGGATTTTTGAAAATAGGCATCCAGATCCATGCGATCGATCGCCGTGGTCGCCGAGTGCACCGCCTCCTCAAGCGACAGTGTGCCGCTGTACAGGGACTTGCCGCAGATGGCGCCGTCCAGTCCCGCTTTGGAACATGCATGCACATCGTCGATGGTGTGCATACCGCCCGAAGCGATCACCTGGCAGTGAACCGTTTCACGCAAGGCCTTGAGCTGTTCCATATTCGGACCGGATAGTGTACCGTCCTTGGAAATATCGGTAAAAATCATCACCTGAACGCCCATCGCTTCCATGCGGGAGGCAAGATCAAGATACGATACATCCGATACCTCTAACCAGCCTTCGGTCGCCACCATACCGTGAAGGGCGTCGATGCCAACCGCGATGCGGTGTCCGTATTCCCGCACCGCTTCCTTGACGAGCGCGGGATTCTTCAGCGCCGCTGAGCCGAGAATGCAACGCGAAATGCCGTGCTCAAAATAATAAGCAAGCGTCTGCATATCGCGAATACCGCCGCCGAGCTCAACCTTCAGTCCGCTTTCCGCGGCAATTTTTACAAAGATATCGGCATTTCGCTTTTCGCCGTCCTTGGCGCCGTCCAGATCCACCATGTGAATCCAGTCGGCTCCCGCCTTACGAAACGACAGCGCCGTCTCCAGCGGATCCTCCGCCACACGGTGAACCGTATCAAAATCGCCTTTGACCAGGCGCACACATTGGCGGTCTTTAATATCGATCGCCGGTAAAATAATCATGAGTGATTCCTCCTGTGACGGTTAATCCAGACTGCCCTTGGTGGACAGCACACCGTCCTTCGGTTGGATCGCGGCTTTCATGGCGTGAGCAACCGCCTTGAACAGACCTTCGATCATGTGATGCGAGTTGGTGCCGTATTCCACACGCAGATGCAGAGTCCAGCCCGCATGAAATGCCAACGCACGGAAAAACTCAGGCGTCAGGCACGTATCATAATCCCCCGCTTTTTGCTCGGGGAAACGCGCGTCGAACACCAGAAACGGGCGACCGCTGATATCCATCGCCGCAAAACAAAGCGATTCATCCATCGGCACGTAAAAATGACCGAAGCGCGCAATGCCGCCTTTATCGCCGAGTGCCTTGGCGATTGCCTGACCGAGCACGATGCCTGTGTCCTCGACAGTGTGATGTCCGTCCACCTGCAGATCGCCTTTTGCACACGCCGTCAGACCGATGCCGCTATGCACGGCAAACGCCGTCAGCATATGATCGAAAAAGCCGATGCCCGTCGACACGTTCACGTCGCCGCCGTCCAGTGCCACGGTGACCGTGATGTCGGTTTCGGCAGTTGTTCTCGTAACGGATGCTGTTCTCATATTGTCCCCTCCGCTTCTTCACGGCGATGACGCGCCACCGAGGCAATCGCCGCCAAGACTTCTTTGTTCTCCGCTTCGGTACCGGCGGTAATCCGCAGTTGCTTCTCATTCAGGCAACGGACCATGATACCGAAATCGGCGAGTTCTTCCCAAAAATACGGTGCATCCTCTACTTCGATCAGCACAAAGTTCGTACAGCTGTCGTAGAGTTTTTCGATCACACCCTTTTCCTCCATAAGTCGGAAGCCCTTCGATAACTGCTTTCTCGATTCGATCAGCAGGTCGATGTAGACCTCCTTATACAGCGGATTCGACAGCAGAATCGTCGCCATTTTCTGGGTGGCGGTGTTGACGTTGTACGGCGATTTTGCCGCGCGTATCACCGCCGTCAGGGTCGGGTTGGCAACCGCAAAACCGAGGCGAAGCGCCGCCATGCCGAGGGCTTTGGAGGCAGTGCGAAGGATGATCAGATTATCGTACTGCGCCACCTCCGACAAGAGCGACTGATCCCAGAAATCCATGTAGGCTTCGTCAAGCACGATCAGCGCCTCGGTCTGCGTCACCAATCGGCGCACCGCATCGCGATCCAGACCGATCGACGTGGGATTGCAGGGATTGGAAAAAATAAACAAGCGGATATTCTCGCGCTGAATCGTTTCGATCACACGGTCGACATCGATCGTCAGATCCGATTCTTTTTCCAGCGTGATGCAAGGATTTTCCGTGATGCTCGTGTAAAAGCGATACATCGAAAAATCAGGTGTCACCGTCAGCACCTTTTCGCCTTTTTGCAAAAACGCCGACATGATGACGGAGATCAGCTCGTCCGATCCGTTGCCCGCCGTCACGAGCGCCGGATCCACGCCGTAAAGCGCGGCAAACGCCTCACAGACTTCGGTAGCAAGCGGGTCGGGATACCGACGGAGATCGAGTTCTTCCACCGCTTTTGCCAGCTGTTCGCGATCCGACACGGTCGGCAACAAAAACGATTCGTTGGCATCCAGCCGAATGCGGTAGGTACCGCCGTTTGGTTCGTACGGTTTCAGCGCCGTCGATTTATCAGACAATGTATAACTCACGGTTATTCACCGTTCCTTTCATTCAAATCGGACCGCAACGGCATGCGCATGGGCATCCAGCCCTTCGGCGTTCGCCAGGGTCACGATATCGTCGCATGCCTCTTTGAGGGCTTCGCGTTTATAATAAATGAAGCTGGACTTCTTGATGAAGCTGTCCACCGACAACGGGGAGAAAAAGCGCGCCGTGCCGCCCGTCGGCAACACGTGGTTGGGACCGGCATAGTAATCGCCGAGCGGTTCGGGCGAATATTGTCCGAGGAACACCGAGCCGGCATTATCCAGACGACCGATATAGGACATCGGATCTTCACACATCACTTCCAGGTGCTCGGGTGCCAGGCGGTTGGCAAAGTCCACCGCTTCGTCCATACTGCGGCAGACAATCGCCGCGCCGTAATCCTGCAGAGACTGCTCAATGATCGGACGGCGGGACAGGGTCTGCACCTGTACCTCCAGCTGTGCCACTGTTTCGGCAGCCACACGCGCCGAGGTCGTGATAAGGATGGCGGAGGCGAGCTTATCATGCTCCGCCTGCGACATCAGATCGGCGGCAAGATACTTCGGATTCGCCGTATCATCGGCAAGGATCAGGATCTCGCTGGGTCCGGCGATCATGTCGATGTCCACCGCGCCGTAAGTCAGACGCTTGGCAGTAGCCACAAAGATGTTGCCGGGACCGACGATTTTATCCACCTTCGGCACCGTCTGCGTGCCGTAAGCGAGAGCCGCCACGCCCTGCGCGCCACCGCACAGAAACACGCGGTCCACGCCGGCAATGTACGCCGCCGCCATGACATCGGGATTGAAATCGCCCGTTTTAGGCGGCGGAGTGACCATGACGATTTCCTTGACCCCCGCAATGCGCGCGGGAATCGCATTCATCAGCACCGAACTCGGATACGCCGCCGTGCCGCCCGGCACGTAAATACCGACGCGTTCCAGTCCGCGGATGCGCTGACCGAGAATGGTGCCGTCCTCCTTCGTGGTCATCCAGCTTTGCTGAAGCTGGCGTTCATGAAAGTCGCGGATGTTATCCGCCGCACGGCACAGCGCCTCATAGATCGCGGGATCGCACTGCTTGGCAAGTCCCTTCAGCTCATCGCGTTCGATGGCTTTGACAGGCATATCCACCCCATCAAATTTTGCCGTATATTCCCGCACCGCTTCGTCGCCGCGCTCGCGCACATTCAAAAGAATCTCCGTAACGGCGGCGGTGACCTTTTTATCCACCTCTCCGCTTCGCGCTTCGAGTTGCGCGAGCAGTTCGTATTCGGTTTTACCGTCGGCCATAACCGTAGTCAACATCCTGCATTCCTCATTTCTGTCAATTTAAAGATACGCTTCCATGCGCGATACCAGATCGCGGATGGATTCCTGTTGCAGTTTCATCGCCGCCATATTGACGATCACGCGCGCCGAGATCGGCGACACATCGCACACGATATCCAGGCCATTTTCCTTGAGCGTAGCGCCCGTTTCCACGATATCCACGATGCAATCCGACAGCCCGATCAAGGGAGCGAGCTCCACCGAGCCTTCGATTTTGATGATTCGCACGTCCATGCCGCGCCGTTCAAAAAAGCGTCGCGCCACGGTCGGATATTTCGACGCCACCGTGATCTCCCGATAGCCGCCGAAGATGTCGGTGCCGCTCGGTGCCGCGACCGCGAAACGGCAACGACCGAATCCGAGATCCAGCACCTCGTAGAAGCGACCGCCGCTTTCGGCAATGGTATCCTTACCGACAACGCCCATGTCACACACACCGTGCTCCACATAAGTGATCACGTCCGCCGCTTTGGCAAGCACCACTTCGATATCCTGTCCGACAGGCAGAATCAGGCGACGCCCTTTATTATGAATCGCCTCGGTATCCAGACCCATGCGCTCAAACAGCGCGACGGTGTCCTTTTCCAGACGACCTTTGGTCAATGCAATTCTGATCGGTTTCATACCTTTCGCTCCTTATACCTCGATGACCGTTTGCTCTGCGGCAATGCGCACCACCGTCGGGATGCCTTTCTGCTGTGCATATCGCGTGGCATCCTCCAGCGAATCCGCAACGGAGTATTCACAGCATTTGCCGTCCTTTGTCCATTGTGCCACCAGACGCAGGGCTTCGGTTTCGTACCCGGCGTCGGCATGGACAAGGCACTCGGCGTGAGGCACTTGCTCCACGCGATTGCGGCGCAATACCACGTCGACGTTAATCGCAAAGCCTGTTGCCGCGCTGTCCGCGCCGAACTGCGTGAGCAACGCGTCGTAGCGACCGCCCGACAGGACGATTTCGCCGCTTCCTTCCGCATAACCGCGGAAGATCAGTCCTGTGTAATATTCATTCGAGTGCAGCATACCCAGATCGAAAATCACGTGGTCCTGCAAGCCGAGTGCACACAGCGACGTGTAGAGCATGGCAAGCGTATCGAGCGCTTCCAGACTTTGCGGTGTACGGCAGACGGCTTTGGCGTCCTCCAGCACCCGTTCGCCGCCGAACAGGTGCGGTAACCGCCGCAGTGCCTGTACTGCGTCCCCCTGCGGGAGCGTATCCAGCAATTCGCTAAGGGCGGCATAATTCTTGCCTTCGATCAGATCGCGAAGTTCTTCGACCGTGGAAGCGTCACAGTCCAGTTCGCCCGCCAACGCTTCAAAGAAACCGACGTGTCCGAGTTCCAGGCGGAATCCGTCCCCGACCACTTCTGCAAGTGCGGATGCTGCCAGCGACAGGATCTCCAGATCCGCTTTCATACCGGAAGCACCGATCAGTTCGACGCCCGCCTGAAATTCCTGATCCGCGCGTCCCGTCAGACCCACATTCATGTGGTAGACATCCTGCGCATAATACAGGCGAAGCGGAGCCGCCGCATGTTGCAGACGGGTCGCCGCCAGACGAGCAATCGGCAACGTGGAATCGGGGCGCATCACCAGAAGCCGTCCTTTGGTATCGCACATTTTATACATGCTTTCCACAGGGACAGCCGGATGATCTCCCAAAAACACATCCAGATATTCCATGCCGGGGGTCATCACCTCGGAAAATCCGCGGCGGGAGAAAAGCCCCGACAGTTTCTTTTCGATTTCCCGACGAGCAAACGACTCCTCGAGCAACAGGTCTTTTGTTCCAAGCGGCGTGGAACAACGGTTCTTATTCATAAAGGTCCTTCTTTCACTTTAGTACGCTAATATGGTAATATGTTACCATGATTAAGGCGCGTTGTCAACCTTATTTCTCAATATTCCGTGATATTGTACCATAAGGACCGATTGTCGTCAATTTGTTAATCCCGAAAAGGTGCACTTTTTTCAGATTTTTATGCCGCACAGGCGGATTTTCGTTGACAAAGCCGTCAAAAAGCTATACTATTAAAAGCAGTAAAACATTTTTCGTTTACCAAAAGGAGGACTTCTCATGAGCTGGAGAATTGAAACCAAGTGCATCCAATCCGGATATGCACCCAAAAACGGCGAAGCCCGCGTGCTTCCCATCTACCAAAGTACCACTTTTTTATATGAAAACGCGCAAGCGATGGGCGATTTGTTCGACCTGAAAGCCTCGGGTTCATTTTACACCCGTCTGAGCAATCCGACCACCGATGCGGTCGAAGCCAAGATTGCCGCCCTTGAAGGCGGTGTCGGCGCGATGATGACCTCTGCGGGACAAGCCGCCTCGCTGATTTCCGTGATCAACATCGCGCACAGCGGCGATCACGTCATCAGCGCCAGCGCGATTTACGGCGGCACCTTCAACCTGTTCAACAAAACCCTGCGCGAGCTCGGCATCGACGTGACCTTTGTCGAACCCGATGCGACCGAGGAGGAACTGGAAGCGGCATTCCGCCCGAACACGCGTCTTGTGTTCGGTGAGACGCTGTCAAACCCCGCGCTTCGTGTGCTGGATATCGAGAAATACGCTGCCATCGCGCACCGTCATCAGGTGCCGCTGATCGTGGACAACACCTTCCCCACCCCCATCCACTGCCGTCCCTTTGAATTCGGCGCAGACATCGTTATCCACTCCACTTCGAAATACTTGGACGGTCATGCGACGGCACTGGGCGGTGTGATCGTGGACAGCGGTAACTTCGACTGGGAAGCCGCCGGCAAATATCCGGAGCTGACCACCCCCGACGAGACCTATCATGGCGTTGTGTATACCGACCACTTCGGCAAGGCGGCGTATATCGCCAAATGCCGCACGCACATCATGCGTGACATCGGCTCGACGCCGAGCCCCACGAACGCGTTCCTGCTCAGCCAAGGCATCGACACGTTGCACCTGCGCATGGAACGTCATGTTCAGAATGCACGTACGGTGGTCGACTATCTGCTCTCTGACGACCGCATCTCCTGGGTATCGTTCCCTGAACTCCCCGAATCCAAAGAATATGAGCTCGCGAAAAAGTATATGCCCAACGGCACCTGCGGCGTCATTTCGTTCGGTGTCAAGGGCGGCCGCGACGCGGCGATCCGTTTTATGGACAATCTGAAGCTCGCCGCCATCGCCACCCACGTTGCCGACCTTCGCACCTGTGTGCTCCATCCCGCTTCCACCACCCATCGCCAGCTGAATGATCAACAGCTGCTCGAATGCGGCGTGACGCCCGACCTGATCCGTTTCTCGGTCGGCATCGAAAACGCTCAGGACATCATCGACGATATCAAACAAGC
>JAZQHP010000105.1:0-15812 GCA_045540655.1 Acutalibacteraceae bacterium | reverse complement strand
GGGTCATTTGGAACTTATCGCCGAAGCCCTTGGCAAACTCCAGTACCTGTGCATCGGGCTGATGCGAATCGGGGCAACCGATCGAGACGGACATACCCGCCTTCAGACCGCCGACGATCAGAGAGTTCGCCATGTTGTTGCCGTCGCCGATGTAGCACATTTTCAGACCGTCCAGATAGCCTTTGTGTTCGCGCACCGTCATCAGGTCGGCGAGCACCTGGCAGGGATGGCAGAAATCGGTCAGACCGTTGATGATCGGAATGGAACCGTAGGTCGCCAGATCCTCCACCTCTTGTTGAGCGAAGGTACGGATCATGATGCCGTCCAGATAGCGCGACAGTACACGCGCCGTATCTTGTACAGGCTCGCCGCGCCCGATCTGCAGATCGCGGGAGGACAGGAACATGCCCGCGCCGCCGAGCTGATAAATGCCCGTCTCAAACGACACACGGGTGCGGGTGGAGGATTTCTGGAAAATCATACCCAGCGTTTTGCCCTCCAGATGGCGGTGGGGGATGCCGTGCTTGAGCTCATATTTAAGCTGATCGGCGGTGTTGAGGATTTCCAGGATCTCTTCGGTGGAAAGATCCAGCAGTTTTAACAGGTGATTCATATCGTCCACTCCTTCAAAGTATTCTCCAGTATCGTCAATCCGCGCTCCAGCTCCTCCTCGGAGATGGTCAGCGGCGGCAATAAGCGAAGCAGGGTTTTCGCGGTTAGGATCAGCAGACCGTTTTGCAGACAGGCGGCGGCAACGTCCTTGGCGGCGATGGCGTCATCCAGCACCACACCGAGCATCATGCCGCGTCCGCGGACTTCCTTGACGTGCGGCATCGCTTGCAGACGCGCGCGAATCCGCTCGCCTTTGTCGCTGACCGCTTGCAGGAAGGCGGGAGTATCCACCTGTTCGAGCACATAGCTTGCCGCGGCACAGGCAACGGGGTTGCCGCCGAAGGTGGAGCCGTGCATACCGGCGCTCATGACCTCGCTGTATTTCTCAGCACACAGGCAAGCGCCGATCGGCAGACCGCCGCCCAGTCCCTTGGCAAGCGTCACAACGTCGGGAGTCACCTCCGCGTGCTCAATGCACAGGAGCTTACCGGTACGTCCGATGCCCGTCTGCACCTCGTCGATGATCATGACCCAGTCTTTTTCGGTGCAAAGCGCCCGCACTGCCTGCAAATACGCGGTGTCGAGCGGCATCACGCCACCTTCGCCCTGCACGCATTCCACCATCACCGCACAGACCGTGCCGTCATCCATGGCTGTGAGCGCGTCAAGGTCGTTGGCGGGAGCGTAGCGGAAATCGCCCGTAAAGGGGAAGAAATAATTGTGAAACACATCCTGTCCCGTCGCGGACAACGTGGTCACGGTGCGTCCGTGAAAGGAGTTGCACAGCGTGATAACCGTCGCGCGGTTTTTACCGTAGGCATCAAAGCTGTACTTCCTGGCAAGCTTGATGGCGCATTCGTTGGCTTCTGCACCCGAATTGCCGAAAAACACGCGTGCCATACCCGTGCGGCGGCACAGTGAATCGGCGCATTGAATCTGTACGGGGTTGTAATAGAGATTGGAAAAGTGTTGCGCGGTGCGCAGTTGGGCGGTAACCGCTTCGATGTAGCCCTCGTCGCAATAGCCGAGCGAGGTCACACCGATACCACTGCCGAAATCAATATATGCCCGCCCGTCGATATCATAGGCAGTCGCGCCTTTGCCGCTTTCCAGTGCAACAGGGAAGCGACCGTAGGTCGGCATCAGCGCGCCGTCGTGCTGTTGTTTCACAGAATCCAGAGACATGGAAGTCACCTCTTACAAGAACATGGTGCCGACGCCTTCGTGGGTCAGCATCTCAATAAGAATGGAGTGGGGAATACGTCCGTCGATGATATGGGTGCGACGCACGCCGCGGCGTACCGCTTCCACACAGCATTCGATTTTCGGAATCATACCGCCTGATAACACCCCTTCTTTTTTCAGGCGCGGCACGTCACTGACCTGTACGGTGGAGATCAGGCTGTCGGGATCGTCCTTGTCGCGGAGCAAGCCGCGCACGTCGGTCATCAGCACCAGCTTTTCGGCGCCGAGTGCCGCGGCGATTTCCGCCGCTGCAATATCGGCATTGACGTTGTAGCGTTCGCCGTCGTCGCCGCCCGCCACGGTCGCCACCACGGGGATGGTGTCGGTGTCGAGGCTGTTGCGGAGCAACGTTACGTCCACGCGGGTGATATCCCCCACCAGACCGAGATCAGGCTCGCAGTGACGGGTAGCCGTCAGCATGCCGCCGTCCAGACCGCAAAGACCGATAGCGCGACCGCCGTGCTCGGTGATCTGTTGAACGAGTTCTTTGTTGACCTTGCCGGCGAGCACCATCTGCACGATGTCCATGGTTTCCTCGTCGGTGTAGCGAAGACCGCCCACAAACTTGGATTCCTTGCCCGTCTTTTTGAGCATGGCGTTGATTTCGGGACCGCCGCCGTGCACCAGCACCACCTTGATGCCCACGGTGCGAAGCAGGACCATGTCCTCCATCACCGCGGCTTTCAGGTCGTCGTTGATCATGGCGTTGCCGCCGTATTTGATCACGACGGTTTTGCCCGCGTATTGTTTGATGTAGGGGAGCGCCTGGGTGAGGATTTCCGCGCGCTCGGTCAGAGTAATATTCATTGGTAAAGCCCTCTCTTTCGGCGATCAGGTACGATAATCGCCGTTGATCTTCACGTAGTCATAGGTCAGGTCGCAACCGTAGGCGGTCGCTTCCCCGTCGCCGTCTGCCAGGCGGATGTCGATGACGATCTCATCCTCGGTCAGCACGGTTTTGGCGATGTCTTCGTCAAACGGAATGCCGGCACCGTGCTCGCACACGATGATTTCGCCGGCGACCGATCGGAATCGCACTTCCACCTCGTGGATGTTGGCATCGGCACCGGAATAGCCGATCGCGCACAGCACACGACCCCAGTTGGCATCCGCGCCGAACATGGCGGCTTTCAGAAGCGAGGAGCGGTTGACGCTTTGCGCTACGATGCGCGCGTCCTTGACAGACGCCGCGCCCGTTACGCAGGTCTCCAGCAGTTTGGTTGCGCCTTCGCCGTCCTTGGCGAGGCGGCGGCAAAGATCGGCGCACAGGGCGTGAAGCGCATCGACGAACGTCGCATAATCGGCGCTTTTCTCGGTGATACGCGGGTTACCCGCGGCACCGTTTGCCATCAGAACCACGTTGTCGTTCGTGGATGTGTCGCCGTCTACCGAGAGCATATTGAAGGTGTCGCCCACAACCTCGTGGAGCGCCGCATCCAGCAATGCGCTGTCGATGGCGGCGTCGGTGGTCAGAAAGCAGAGCATGGTCGCCATATTCGGCGCGATCATGCCGCTGCCCTTGGCGATGCCGCCCAGCGTGCAATCCACGCCGCCGAGCGTCACCGTATAGGCGAATTCTTTTTTGACCGTATCGGTGGTCATGATGGCTTCCGCCGCATCGGCACCGCCGTCCTTGGACAGCGCCGCCGCCAGTGCGGGCATCGCGGCAACGATGGGATCGAGCACGATGGACGGACCGATCACCCCCGTGGAGGCCACCAGCACGTCATTGACGTCGATGTGCAGTGCATCGGCGGCAAGCGCACACATGGCTTCGGCTTTTTCAATGCCGTCTGCGGCGCAGGTGTTGGCGATGCCGCTGTTGACGATGATCGCGCGGGCGACGCCATTTTCCAGGTGTGCCTTCGTTACGGTCAGCGGCGCGCCCTTGACGAGGTTTTGCGTGTACACCGCCGCTGCCGAAGCGGGGCGATCCGAAACGATCAACGCCAGATCGCGTTTGGTGCGGTTGCGACGGATGCCGCAATGGACACCGGCGGCCGTAAAGCCTTTGGGGGCGGTAACACCGCCGTCAATTTTCAAAGCCATACAAGATCGACTCACTTTCTGTCAGGTTAGAATGCAATGGGAATCATGTCAAGGCCCGTGTCTTCGGGCAGACCGAACAGCAGGTTCATATTCTGGATTGCCTGACCCGCCGCGCCTTTGACCATGTTATCGATCACGCTGGTGACCACCAGCGTGCGGGTATGTTCGTCGACATACAACTGAATGTCGCAGTAGTTGGAGCATTGGACGTGACGGATGTTAACCGCCTTGCCCTTGGCGCATACGCGCACAAACTTCTCGTTTTGATATGCCTGCTCATAGGCGGTGCGCAGATCCGCTTCCGTGACACCGTCGTTCAGACGGGCGTAGATGGTCGACAGAATACCGCGGTTGACGGGAAGCAGGTGGGGTACAAAGGTGATGGTGGCGGGTTCGCCCGCCAGCTTCGAGAGGGTTTGCTCGATTTCGGGCGTATGGCGATGGCTTGCCACCTTGTAGGCGGAGAAGGCATCCGCGCAGTCGGGAAAATGGGTGGTCTGTGTCGGTTTGCGACCGGCACCCGTCGTGCCCGATTTGGAGTCGACAACGATTCCTTGCGGGGACACCAGCTTGTATTTCAGCGCGGGACCGATGCCAAGCGCGACGCTGGTAGGATAGCAACCGGGATTGCCGATGATGGTGGTGCGGCGGATATCCTCGCGGAACCATTCGCACAGGCCGTACACAGCCTGCTTGTGCAGATCGTCGTAGCGATAATCCGACTGATACCACGCTTCGTACTCCTCGGGACTGTCCAGACGGAAATCCGCGCCGAGGTCAATGAAACGCTTGCCTGCATCCGCGCATGCTTTGGCGGTGTCCTGCGACAAGCCGTGGGGCAGGGCGGCGAAGATCACGTCGCACGCCGCAATGACGTCGTCAGCGTTCTGACAGGGCATATCGCAGATGGAGCGAAGCGAGGGATAAATATCCGACAGCGGTTGTCCTTCAAAGGACACCGAGCTGACGGCGGTGAGCGTCACCTGCGGATGACGCAGTAAAATACGAACCAATTCGACGCCGGCATAGCCGGTCGCGCCGATAATACCGGCTTTGATCATGGAGTGTCGCCTCATTTCTTGTTGATCAATTCGCGTACGCGCACCACCTGTGCACGCACATTTTCGGGAGCGGGACCGCCGTAAACGCGGCGAAGCGCCGCACAGCGTTCGAGCGCAATGGCTTCAAAGACATCTTCACCGAACAGGTCGCACACCGCCGTATATTCCTCCAGCGGCAGGGTTTCCAGCGTGACACCTTTGCGGATGCACAGTGCCACAAGCTCGCCTGTCGCTTTGTAAGCATCGCGGAAGGGGAGACCTTTGCCGACGAGGTAGTCGGCGCAGTCGGTGGCGTTGATGAAGCCGCCTGCCGCCGCTTTGCGCATGTTATCGGTGAGCACCGTCATGGTGTCGATCATCGGGGTAAACGCGGTCAGACACATGGTCACGGTATCCAGCGCGTCGAAAATAGCTTCTTTATCCTCTTGCATGTCCTTGTTGTAGGCAAGGGGTAAGCCTTTCAGAACAGTCAGCAGGGTCATCAGATCGCCGAACACACGACCCGATTTGCCGCGGACCAGCTCCGCAATGTCGGGATTTTTCTTTTGCGGCATAATCGACGAGCCGGTCGAAAAGGCATCGTCAAGCTCGATGAATTTGAATTCCCACGAGCACCACAGGATGATCTCTTCCGAAAAACGCGACAGATGCACCATGATGAGCGAGAGCGCCGCCGCCAGCTCCACCGCGAAATCGCGGTCGGACACGCCGTCGAGCGAATTGTGTGTGACACCGTTCATCTGCATGGTGGTTGCCGCTGCCTGACGGTCGAGCGGGTAGGTGGTGGAGGCGAGAGCGCCGCTGCCGAGCGGGGAAATATTGGTGCGCGACAGCGCATCGGTCAGGCGGGCGCGGTCACGAAGCAGCATTTCCGCATAGGCCATCAGGTGATGACCGAAGGTAATGGGCTGGGCGCGTTGCAGATGCGTGTAGCCGGGCATGATCGCGTCGGCATACGCGTCGGCTTTGTCGCAAAGCACCGCGATGAGCTCTTCAATCTGATCGATCAGCGACGGAATGCGGTTGCGCAGATACAGGCGCACATCCAGTGCCACCTGGTCGTTGCGACTGCGTCCCGTGTGCAGGCGTTTGCCTGCGTCGCCGATACGTGCGGTCAGTTCGCCTTCGATAAACGTGTGGATATCCTCCGCCGTCATATCGATGGACAGCGCACCGCTTTTGAGATCCGCGGCGATCGCCGCGAGTCCGTTTTGGATGGCTTCGCCGTCTTCGTGCGAAATGATGCCTTGTGCCTCCAGCATGGATGCGTGCGCCATACTGCCGAAAATATCTTCTTCCGCCATGCGGCAATCGAAGGAGATCGAAGAGTTAAAATCGTTGGTTTTGTCATCGAGCGCTTTCTGGAAGCGTCCCGCCCACAGTTTCATAAGCGAATTCCGCCTTTCTTAAAATAGGGAAAAGGCGGTGCGCAAAAAACGCTTGCGCACCGCTGATTGGATTCAAATTCCCGATTACAGGCCCTTTTTCTTGGCTTGCACCTTGATGGGCAGACCAAACAGGTTGATAAAGCCCTGGCTGTCCATCTGATCGTAGACCTCATCCTCGTCGAAGGTGGCGATGTCTTCGTCATACAGCGAGAAGGGAGAGGTGAGGGAGGCGAGGATGATATTGCCCTTGTAGAGCTTCAGTTTCACATCGCCCGTGCAGGTTTCCTGCGTGCTGTCCACGAACGCGGAGAGCGCTTCACGCAGGGGCGTATACCACTGACCGTAGTACACCAGCTCGCTGAACTTGCCCGCCACCATTTGCTGCTTGTAGTGCTGGGTGTCGCGGTCGAGCGTCAGCGTCTCGAGCGCTTCGTGCGCCTTGTAGAGGATGGTGCCGCCGGGAGTCTCGTACACGCCGCGGCTCTTCATGCCGACCAGGCGGTTCTCCACCATATCGACGATGCCGATGCCGTTCTCGCCGCCGAGCTGGTTGAGCCTTTGGATCAGAGCCAGACCGTCCATTCTCTCGCCGTCCAGCGCCACGGGCACACCCTTCTCAAACGAAATGGTGATATAGGTCGCCTTGTCGGGCGCTCTTTCGGGAGAAACACCGAGCTCGAGGATCTTGTCGTAGTCGGGCTCATTGGCGGGATCTTCGAGGTCCAGACCTTCGTGGGACAGGTGCCACAGGTTCTTATCCTTGGAATAGTTGGTCTCGCGGGTGATCGCCAGCGGGATGTTGTGCGCTTCGGCGTATTGGATCTCATCCTCGCGGGACTTCAGATCCCAAATGCGCCAGGGAGCAATGATCTTCATGTCGGGGGCGAACGCCTTGATTGTCAGTTCAAAACGCACCTGATCATTGCCCTTGCCGGTGCAACCGTGGCAGATGGCGTCCGCGCCTTCCGCTTTGGCGATCTCCACCAGACGCTTGGCGATGATGGGACGGGCAAACGAGGTACCCAGCAGATATTGGTTTTCATACACCGCACCCGCTTTGACGGTGGGGATGATGAATTCGTTGACAAACACTTCGCGGAGGTCTTCAATGTACAGCTTGGAAGCGCCGGTCTTGATCGCTTTCTCTTCCAGACCGCTCAGTTCCGCACCTTGACCCACGTCCGCCGCCACAGCGATGACTTCGCAGTTGTTGTAGTTTTCCTTCAACCACGGAATGATGATGGATGTGTCCAGACCGCCCGAATAGGCCAAAATGACTTTTTTGATGTCGCTCATAATCGGTTACCTCTTTTCTAAAATCCACGGTCGATAACAGTGCCGACCGAAATGTTCGTGTTTTATTATAACAGCATTGTGTAAAAATGCAAGAGAAAAAATGAATAAATATCCTATAAAATGGGATTTTTGGCAGGATACACAAAAACGCTGCAAATACCGCGCGGATTTAGGGTTGTATGACGAAGTGGATAAGGAAAAACGTAAGCTAAAATTTTATATTTATGCAATTTTGGTGTATAAATATAAAATGTCGATCATGTGAAAAGCACATTCGGTTGTTTAAAGGATGGCGGAGAGTCAGCAATCTGAAGGCAAATCTCGCCCGATTTTGCTGATAAGACGATCCATGAAACGATTTGTAACGATCAAATACATGGAATATTTATTCCTTTATTATATTATATATAAAACCGGACGAGCTGAACAAAGGGAAAGCTCTATGATATCCACGACCAAGGTGGTGCCGGGATCGGCAGATCATGGAGTCGGATGACGACGGACAGGTGAGAGGAGGTTGGGGGTGTATCTGTCTTTTGATACAAGAAATATGCCGAATATCGATGATTCGGTAACAATGATGATACCGATTTAACTTGGTAAATTCCTAAAAAACGCAGAATTTCATTGGAAAAATCTTAAATTTCGCATAAAAATTATACAAATAGTATCATTTGCTCGCGATTTTTGGGTTTTTCTTCCGATTTTTGCGCCGGATTCTTCGGAAAAATCGGGTTTTGAAGCTTAAAAAATGGTCGATTTTGTGGGGTTGCACAAAAACCAGGCGAAATTTCATATGTTGCGAAGTAAATGCCAAAAATGGTAATAAATGGTAATTAATGTATAATGAATGTACAAAAATCACCGAATACTATCGGGTGAAAATAGATATTTACTACAAAAATAACGGATATTTTGCACCCGGGCAGAAAGTTGAAAGGAAACGAAATTTAAAAACGCTCCGAGATTTCATCGTGTCGATTTTGGGAGTTTTGTTGTAAAAAATACACAAAAACCTATCTTTTAAACTGTTTGACATGGCGAGAAAGAATGGGTATAATACAAGACGCAATATCACCAAAGGCATATTCTGTTCAGATTTGTTGCGCCTTTTTTGATTAAGAAAATGTAACGAATCATTTTCTACGATCATAAAACTCTCTGTTTAAAAACGATTAGAGAGCAATCAGGGGCGCAGCAGAGAAAGGCGGTTGCTTTTCATCACCGTTTATCCTTAAAAGATAGTCGATGAAATTACAAAAAGCACAGGCGCCTTACGGGGACCGAACGTCGGTAACCGTTAAACGAAAGGAAGATTTGATGAAACGCAAAAATTTGACACTGCAAGCGGTGAAGACCTTCATCTCCCGCCGTATTGTTGCTGTCTCCGCTCTGGTGGCCGCCGTGGCATTGCTTGCCGGCTATGTGTCCCTGAATCTGCGTACCGTGCAGATCGTGGACGGCGACCGTACCCACAGCGTCCGCACGTTGTCCACGCAGTCCGGTGTGGTGATGAAAGCTGCCGGTCTGACGTTGGAAGAAGGCGACGCGGTCACGGCGGAATGGGAATTTAATAAAGGTGAAATCGTGATCGCCCGCGGCATGGACATTACCGTGCAGGTGGACGGCCTGACCAGAAAGGTCACCTTGACCGAAGGTACGGTGGCGGATGCTTTGAAAAAAGCGGGCGTCACGCTCGGTGAACACGATCTTGTCAGCAACGATCAGACGATGGCGCTTGCCGACGGTCTGTCGGTGTCCGTGGATCGCGTGACCTATGTGGAACGTACGGAGACCGAAGCGATTGCGCACGGCTCCTCCAGCTACGAATCCTCCTCTTACAACAAGGGTAACATGGTTGTGGAGAGAGAAGGCGTGGACGGCGTTAAGACGATTGTATATCGGGATCGCCTGGTGAACGGCGAAGTCGCCGAAACCGAGAAGGTGTCCGAAGAGGTTACACAAGAGCCTGTGGACGAAGTGATCGCGATCGGCACGTATGTCAAGCCGGTTGTCAACACGAAGCCCAACACCAACACCGGTGCGAAGCCTTCGGCGGGTACCATCGCCGGTTACAGCTACAGCAAAGTGCTGTATGGCAAAGGCACTGCCTATACCAATGAGAATGGTCTGGCGGGTAAATACACCTCCACCGGCATGCTCGCTCAGGTCGGCGTTGTGGCGGTGAACCCCAACGTGATTCCCTACGGCACCAAGCTGTACATCACCACAGCTGACGGAAGCATCACCTACGGCTACTGTGTGGCGGGTGACACGGGCGGATTTATCTACAGCCACCCGGACACCATCGTGGACCTGTTCTACAACACGGCCGCCGAGTGCTATGCGTTCGGTCGTCGCGATGTGGTTGTGTACGTCCTCGACTGATATGAATATGAAAAACGGGTTTCCGCACATTGCGGAAACCCGTTTTTTTGTTTCTATTACAACAGACGCAGTCCTTTTGGATATTTATTCTTCAAGCGCCCGCGGCTGACCTTGCCGAAGCCGCACGGCACGCCGTCGATCAGCACGGCGGTATATCCGTCATCGCCGTCTGCGTCGATCTCCTCGCCGTGTAAAAAGGCGAAGGTGCGCGGATCGTCCGCCGGGAGCGAAACGGTACGGCGGCAATCGGTCGGTGAACAGGAAGCAAACAAAGCGTGATGGGGCTCGATGCGATTTTTGGCGACAGTGCCGATGGCGACGCCTGCTTGCAGAATGTGGATGTGACGGGTGACGGGCAGGTCCGGGGGGACAAGACGCAATGTGTCTCCGACACGCAGAATATCGCCGTTTGGCGGCGTTGTGAAACAGTCGTCCCACAACCGCCGCGCCGCGAGGACGGCATCGTCCTTTTTCGTGGGAGCGGCTTTGCCGAAGTGCACGCGCGGTTGATCGCCGCGTTTTTTCAGCAGAGCAATGAAGTGACCTTCGCCGCCGTCCGCGGGGAATATGCGACGGCACAGCGTTGGATCGGCAGTGTGGGGGAGTGACGGATCCAACCGCCGAAGCGCTTTGATGTCGATGCCGGCACGCCCGAAGGATACGCCGCACGGACAGAGCTCGAAATCGGGGTGGGTTTGCAGAAAACGCAGAATCTGCATCTCATTTTCTTCGGGTGCAAAGGTGCAGGTGGAATAGACCAATCGTCCGCCTGCGCGCACCGCTTTGGAAGCGTTGTGAAGAATCATGGCGCCGCGTTCGGCACATTCATCGACCAGCGCTTCGCTCCATTGAGACAGCGCGACTTCCTCCTTGCGGAACATGCCTTCTCCCGAACAGGGGACATCCGCCAGCACCGCATCGAAGCAACCTTCGAGCTCATCGCACAGCGGTGTGGTGTCGCCGCAGGATACCACCGCGTTGCGCACCCCCATACGCTCCATATTCTGGCAGAGCACCGCCGCGCGTCCTTTGACGTATTCGTTGCACCACAGCAGTCCCTCACCGCACAGCGCGGCGGCGATCTGGGTGGACTTCCCGCCCGGGGCGGCGCACAGATCCAGAATGTGTTCCCCGGGCATCGGCGTCAACACTGTCACCGCCGATGCGGCGGACGGTTCCTGCATATAATAGGCGCCCGCGTGATGCAACGGATCGGCGCCTGCTTTATGTGTCACATTCTCGTCGAGATAAAACGCATCGGATGCGAAGGGGGAAGCGGTCAGCGTCAACGGAAAACGGTCGCAAAAAGACGCCGTGTCGCAACACAGGGTGTTGACACGCAGACCGCGACGAAGCGGTAGGCGGTATCCGTCAAAAAAAGCATCGGCATCGTCACCGAGCAACAGGCGCATACGCGCTTCAAAACGTTCGGGCAGGGTCATGGAACGAACACCCTTTCGGAGAAATTTCGGAAAAGCCCGTATGCATCGAGCATACGGGCTTTCAGACTCAATGGTGCTGACAATTGCCGCCGCACCCGTGATCGGAACAGGTGTGTTCCTCGCCGTGGGCGTGATCGTGGTGACTGCATTGCACATTCGGATTGTAATCCAGCTTGCCTGCCAGGAAGGCGGCAACCGCATAGTCGGTGTCGCCCGACACGCCGCCGTACACGCGGATGGACGCTTCGGCAAGCGCCGCTTGCGCGCCGCCGCCGATACCGCCGCAGATCAGCACGTCCACCTGTTCGGCGGCGAGAAACGCGGCAAGAGCACCGTGACCGCTGTCACCGGTGTTGACGATGGTCATGGAAACCACCTCGTTGTTTTCAACGCGGTAGAGCTTGAATTGTTTGGTGTGACCGAAATGCTGAAAAATCTGTCCGGCCTGATAGGTTGCGGCAATGATCATGGTGCAGGACTCCTTTTTGTGTAAGTGATATAAAATATGTTCCTTAATGATACTGCGTTTATGGCGTTCTGTCAATAGCGAAGCCGCAAAATAAATACAATATATTGTGGAAAAAAGTCTTGTATTTTTCTTATATTGTGATATAATATAATAAATTTGTAATGATTTTTTGTAACAAGGCTCCGGGAGGGGCTTTGTTTTTCACGATTGAATATACTGGGGAAGGGTGACCGTTCTTGGAACACTATCGGATTCGCGGCGGCAAACCTTTGAAAGGTACGGTACAGATCAACGGTGCTAAAAATGCGGTGTTGCCTATTTTGGCTGCCGTCGTACTGACGAAGGAAGTCTGCATCATTGAAAACATTCCCGACATTTCCGATGTTACAAAGTCTTTTAACATATTGACCGCTCTCGGCGCCACGATTGAATACGACCGCGAAGACGGCGTGGCGAAAATCGATCCCTCGGGCATCCACACGCACGTGGTCCCGCGCGAGCTGGCGCATAGTCTGCGCGGTTCTTACTATTATCTGGGTGCTCTGCTGAGCCGCTTCGGCAAGGCGGAAAGCTATCTGCCCGGTGGTTGCGATTTCGGCGAACGCCCGATTGATCTGCATCTGAAAGGTTTCCGTGCGCTCGGTGCAGAAGCCCCCGATCCCGAAATCGATTCGGACTGCGTTACGACCTATTTCGCCGAAGAGCTTCTCGCCAAGCGCGCTGCGGTGAAGGTGGAAAAGAGAAGCGACGACCGCATTGTGGATTACAGCCACCTTGAAACGGTCGAAATCAACATGGAAAAGGTCTCGGTCGGCGCTACGCTCAATGTGATGCTGGCGGCGGCGTGTGTGCCTGTCCGCACGGTGATTTACAATGCCGCCCGTGAACCGCATATCGTGTCGCTGGCGGTTATGATGGACGCGATGGGCGCGGATGTGCGCGGTGCCGGTACGGATACGATCCGTATTGTCGGTAACCCGAATCTGAAAGGCGTGACCCATTCGGTCATCCCCGATCAGATCGAAGCAGGTACATATATGGTGGCGGCGGCGGCTACAGGCGGTGATGTTCGCCTGGAATGCGTGATCCCCGAGCATCTGCGTTGTGTCTCGTCGGTGCTGTTGCGCATGGGCGTGAAAGTGGAAGAGGATCGCGACGAAGAAGCGGTTCGTGTGTATTGTGACGGTCCGCTTCGCGCATGCGATGTGCACACCGATCCTTACCCGAGCTTCCCCACGGATATGCAACCGCAGGTCGGTGCACTGATGGCGATTGCGAAAGGCACCAGTCATCTGACGGAAAACGTCTGGGCGCATCGCTTCCAGTATCTGGATCAGCTGGAAAAAATGGGTGCGCAGGTGTCCATCAGCGACAACGGACGCACCGCGACCTTTATCGGTGTGGATACCCTTCGCGGTGCTAAGGTGAAGGCGAAGGATCTGCGCGCGGGTGCGGCGATGGTGATTGCGGCGATGAGCGCGCAGGGTGAAAGCCTGGTCGGCAACATCCAGTTTATCGAACGCGGCTACCAGAACATCGTCGAGAAGCTGACGGCGCTTGGCGCGGATATTCAGCGTGTGGACGTTCCCGACGAGGCGTAACGGGCATTTTTCGGAAATACAATGCGGAGCAGGGTGGCGAAGTTCACCCTGCTCATTTTCGTAAAGGAGTCAGGTATGGCAAAATATTGTGCATTGTTCAGCGGCAGCAGCGGCAACTGCACCTATCTCGGTGCACCGCGCGAGGGGATTCTGGTGGATGCGGGCGTATCTGCCAAACGTATCAAAGAGGCCCTCGTTGCCCGCGATATCGATCCGACGTCGATCCGCGGCGTGTTCATCACGCATGAACATCAGGACCACATACAGGGACTCAAGGTGTTCCTGAAGCAATACGGCGTGCCGGTGTATGCCACGCGCGGAACCGCGCAGGCGTTGCTCGATAAACACGCGTTGCCGGAAGGTGCACAGCTGATTCCCGTCGATGAGCAGGGGGTCGAAGCGGCAGGCATTCGGATGCAAGCCTTCCTGACCCCGCACGACAGCGCGCAAAGCTGTGGCTTTCGCGCCACCTTTCCCGATGAGCGCACGGCGGCGATCGCCACCGATATGGGCTTTGTGGCACCGTCGGTTGTCAAAGTCATTCTCGGTTGCGATCTGGTGCATATTGAATCCAATCACGATGTACGGATGCTGGAATGCGGCCCGTATCCGTATGCCTTGAAGTGCCGTGTCCTCGGGCGCGGCGGACATTTGTCCAATGATGCATGCGCGGCGCTGTTGCCGACGCTGTTGCAAAGCGGCACGACCCGTTTTGTGCTGTCGCATTTGAGCCGGGATAATAATGTGCCGTCGCTCGCCTATCAGGTGTCGGCGTCGTCGCTGGAAACGGCGACGGCGGTCATCGGGCGGGATTGCCTGTTGGATGTGGCATCGCCTGAAGGACGGGACAGCGTGATTTGTTTTTAAAAGGAGCGGGATCAATGACAGAGTATACATGCTTACATGACGGTTCGTGGTACGATCCGACGGATGCCCCCATGATGACGGAGCAACTCGCTTGTCTGGATGCCGTGCATGCCTATAATCAGTTACCTCCGTCGGACACGGACAAACGCCGGGCGATGCTTCGGGAGATGTTTGCCGAGGTGGGCGACGGGTGTTATATTGAAGCACCTTTTTACGCGAACTGGGGCGGACGCTTTGTGCGGCTCGGACATCGCGTGTATGCCAACTATCATCTGACGCTGGTGGATGATACCTATATTACGATCGGGGATGATACCATGATCGGACCGAACGTCACCATCGCGACCGCCGAGCATCCGCTGACACCGTCGCTGCGGCGGCAGGGACTTCAGCGCAATCGTCCCGTTCATATCGGGCGCAACTGCTGGATCGGCGCTGGGGCGATCATTCTGCCGGGTGTGACCATCGGCGACGATACCGTGATCGGCGCGGGCAGTGTGGTCACGAGGGATATTCCTTCGCGGGTGGTAGCGGTCGGCAATCCGTGCCGTGTATTGCGTGCAATTGAGGATGAATAATTAAAAAGCGCTTCTCATCAGACGATGAGAAGCGCTTTTTGTTGCATAGGTTTATTTGCTCACGGGAGCGCCGGTGGTAGAAACCGCCAGTTGACGGATGGTCACCGCCTGCATCGGCGTACCGGCCGCGAAGATCTTGACACCCGAAATCAGCAGGTTGCCGTTGTCGTCGAGAGCGCTTTGCGGAATGCCCAGTTCGGTCAGCTTGACCGAGCCCTTCAGATCCTGGTTGGCCTTGACGTCGCCCGAACCGGGATCGACGTTACCGCCGAGTTTGTTGTTGATCACGACGTATTTGCCTTCGGTCGGAGCGAACGGGGTGGAGCCGCCGAAGAACAGCAGGATGCTGGTGTTGACGTTCGCGGTGGAGATGTCAAAGACCAGCTCGGAGCCTTCCATCGGCACGAGTACCGATTCGTTGGCTGCATATTCCGCCGCCGGCCATTTGCCGTTGGTGTTGCTGATGAGCAGAGCACCGTCCGCGTCATTTTCAATGGTCATCTGTGCAAGATCGGGCGAATCCCACATCGCGGGATCGTAGGACAGGATGTCGGTGGTGGCGGGCTCCGCCGGCGATGCCACATAGGGGAACCAGGTGGTGATGCGATCCGCCTTGGGGTTGACCTTGAAGTTCTCGGTCAGATAAGCGGTCAGCTCGTCGGCATAGAGCTGGTTGCCGCGCGGGCCGAGGTGGATGCCGTCGGAAACCAGCAGATCGGTCGGATCAAACGCGTCGCAGGCGGCGCGGATGTCCACCAGATGATAGCCTTCTTCTTCGGCAAGCTCACGCACTTTGGCGTTGTATTGGTCGAGCCA
>JAZQHP010000104.1:0-44598 GCA_045540655.1 Acutalibacteraceae bacterium | reverse complement strand
GATTTTTACATTCCTTGTAAAGCGAACCAATCAGTCTTCGTTCCAGCTGTACATCTTACGCAGTTCCTTACCGACCGCTTCGAGCTCATGCTCCGCGGCGATACGACGGCAAGCGTTGAAGTGAGGACGATTCACGCGGTTCTCGTTGATCCACTTGGAAGCAAACGTACCGTCCTGAATCTCAGCGAGCACCTTCTTCATTTCCTTCTTGGTCTCGTCGGTGATGATGCGTTTGCCGATCTCGTAGTCACCGAACTCGGCGGTGTCGGAGATGGAATAACGCATCATGGAGAAGCCACCCTTGTAGATGAGGTCAACGATCAGCTTCATCTCGTGGATGCACTCGAAGTAGGCGTTGCGGGGATCGTAGCCGGCCTCCACCAGCGTCTCAAAGCCCGCCTTCATCAGCGCGGTCACCCCGCCGCACAGAACCGCTTGCTCACCGAACAGGTCGGTTTCGGTCTCGGTGCGGAAATCGGTCTCCAGCACGCCGGCACGCGCGCCGCCGATACCGGCGGCATACGCCAGCGCCACGTCGAGAGCACGACCGGTCGCATCCTGATGGATCGCCACGAGGCAGGGCACGCCCTTGCCTTCCTGATACTCACTGCGGACCGTATGACCGGGGCCCTTGGGCGCGATCATGAACACGTCCACATCCGCGGGAGGCACGATCTGACCGAAGTGGATCGCGAAGCCGTGCGCAAAGCACAGCGCCTTGCCGGCGGTGAGGTTGGGCTCGATGTCCGTCTTATACATATCGGCTTGACGCTCATCGTTGATGAGGATCATGATCACATCGGCATTCTTCGCCGCATCCGCCGCGGTCATAACCTTCAGACCTGCCGCTTCCGCTTTCGCCCAGCTCTTGGAACCGTTGTAAAGACCGACAATCACGTTCACGCCGCTCTCATGCAGATTGAGCGCGTGGGCATGACCCTGCGAGCCGTAACCAATGATCGCGACCGTCTTGCCGTTGAGCACGCCGAGATTGCAATCGTCCTGATAATAGATTTTTCTTGCCATATTAACCATCCTCCTAATAGATCATCGCGCGGTTTCACGCGAGGAATGTATATGTGCATATGCTTCACAAAAGAAACATAATACAAACAGATTTATGCTTTTTTGCGGGTAGGATCCGCGCCCTTTTCAATGGCGATGATGCCCGTGCGCACAATTTCGCGGATGCCGTAGGGACGCAGAAGCGTCTCAAGCGTCTCCGTGCGTTCGGCGGTGTCGGAAAATTCAATGGTCAGCGACGAGCGGGTCGCATCCACGATGCGTGCGCCCATCAGCTCGGAAATACGCATGATATCCGCGCGTTGACCGCTGGTGACCGCCACCTTGATCAGCGAGAGTGTGCGCGAGATATGCGCATCGCTTTGCAGGGTTTTGACCTTGATTACGGGAATCAGCTTATTGAGCTGTTTCTCCACCTGCTCGACAATGTATTCATCGCCGTCCACCACAATCGTCATGCGGGATACGGTCGCATCCTCCGTGGGACCGACGGCGAGCGAATCAATGTTGAATCCGCGGCGGGAAAAGAGCCCCGACACCTTGGAAAGAACGCCCGGCTGGTTTTCTACAAGCACCGACATGGTATATTTCATTGTCTGCATTCTCTCCTTTCATCGGTGTTTATAACGAGGGATAATCCCACGGCACCACGCATTCCAGCAGGTACGGACGATCATCGGCGAGCATCTCCTCCACCGCCTGCATCGCTTCCTCATTGGAACGGACCGAGCGGGCGGGAATGCCGTAAGCCGAGGCGATCGTCACAAAATTCGGACTGCCGTCCAGGAACACGCCGCTGTATGCTTCTTTATACAAGTTCTTCTGGAGCTCTCGCACCATGCCGAGACGACCGTTGCGCATAACGATGATTTTGACACCTTTGTTTTCCTGGCAAATCGTCGCCAGCTCCATCATGCTCATCTGGAACGAGCCGTCACCGCACACCGCCACTACCTGACGCGACGGATCGGCACATTTGACACCGAGCGCACACGGCACGGAATAGCCCATGGTGCCCATACCGCCCGACGTCAGCAACCGACCGTCACGGACGTCCACATGATTCGCGCACCAAATCTGGTTCTGACCGACATCCGCGCACACGACGGCGTTATCTTCCAGACGGCGGGTAAAGGCTTTCAGGAAGGTTTTTGGCTCCACATAGCCAACGAGCGGCTCCACCGACTTGGCGCTGTAACGCTTCTTGCGATCGGTAACCACCTGTACCCAATCGGACGGTGCGGTCGACTTCACCTTATCGGCAAACGCTTCCAGCACCAGCTTCAAATCACCGACGATCGGAATATGCGCAGGCATATTCTTGCCGATTTCAGCGGGATCAATATCAATATGAATAATTTTGGCGCGATTGGCAACCTGTCCGGGAGACGCGACCGCACGGTCTCCGACGCGCGCGCCTGCCATAATAACCAGATCGGCGTCGCGGATCGCTTTGTTGGCGGGTACACAACCGTGCGAGCCGAGCATGCCGAGATTAAGCGGATGAGACGAAGGAAGTGCTCCGACGCCCATCATCGTGCAAACGGTAGGCAACTGTGCCTGTTCCACAAACGCCCGAAGCGCCGTCTGTGCTTTGGCGGAAAACACGCCGCCGCCCGCACAAAGAATGGGACGTTTCGCGCCTTCCAGAGCATCCAGTGCTTTTTTTATCTGGAGCGGATGACCTTGCGTGCTCGGTTTATAGCCGATAATATCAGGCGGAGTATCGTAATCAAAGCGCGGCACGGTGTGAAGCTGAATATCCATCGGGATATCCATCAGCACCGGGCCGGGACGTCCTGCCGCCGCAATATAAAACGCTTCTTTAAACACACGCGGCAGATCCGCCGCCTTGGTCACAAGATAGCTGTGTTTGGTGAAAGGCTCGGCGGCACCGGTGATATCCGCCTCCTGGAAGACATCACGACCGATGAGATCGCTTCTCACCTGTCCCGTGATCACCACCATGGGAATGGAATCCATATATGCTGAGGCAATACCGGTCAGCAGGTTGGTCGCGCCGGGACCCGAGGTCGCCACGCAGACACCGACGCCGCCCGTCGTGCGGGCAAAGCCGCTGGCGGCATGCGCCGCGTTTTGCTCGGTGCGCACCAGCACATGATGCACCTTGCTTCCGATCAACGCATCGTAAAACGGGCAGATCGCCGCGCCCGGATATCCGAAGATTGTGTGAATGCCTTCCAGTTCGAGGCAGCGCACCATCGCCTCTGCTCCTGTCACGGTAAATCCCCCCTTGAAATGCGAATTTGTCTTATTATAACTCCATTTTTTCGATTCGTCAACAAAAACTTTTGCATTTCGGTTTTTATTTGTTATCAAACTAAAGCGCACCGCTTCGGAAAGCCGTTTTATTCAAAAAAAGACCGCTTTTTCCGAGAAAAAAGCGGTCTTTTACCCTATCAATTCAGGCCTTTTTCGGCTTTGAACGCAAGGAAATCTTCATAGGTCATGCGCTTATCGAGAATGGTGCCGTCCGCACGGAATTCGATGATGCGATCCGCCACCGTCTGCACGAACTGATGGTCATAGGACGAGAACAGAATGTTACCCTTGAAATCAATCAGACCGTTGTTGACGGCGGTAATGGATTCCAGATCGAGGTGGTTGGTGGGCTGATCGAGCATCAGGACGTTCGAGCCGAACATCATCATGCGGGACAGCATACAACGCACCTTCTCGCCACCCGAAAGCACCTTCACGGGCTTGAATACATCATCGCCCGAGAACAGCATCTTGCCGAGGAAGCCGCGCAGATAGGTTTCGGTGTCGTCGCTGGAATACTGCTGGAGCCACTGAATGATGTTTTTATCGGAATTCTCGAAATATTCGTTGTTATCCTTCGGGAAATAGGACTGGCTGGTGGTGCCGCCCCATTTGAAGGTACCCTCATCGGGTTGCATTTCCTCCGCCAGAATGCGGAACAGCGCGGTGATACCGACTTCGTTGGCACCGATAAAAGCGATCTTATCGCCTTTTTCCACGCGGAAGGATACGTTATCGAGCACCTTCACACCGTCGATGGTCTTGGAAATGCCTTCCACCAACAAAATATCCTTACCCGCTTCGCGGTCCATCTGGAATCCGACAAAAGGATAGCGACGCGACGACGCCGGCATTTCCTCCACCGACAGCTTTTCGAGTAGCTTTTTGCGGGAGGTCGCTTGACGGGACTTGGATTTGTTCGCCGAGAAGCGCTCGATGAAGCTTTGCAGTTCGCGGATCTTATCTTCGCGCTTCTTGTTCTGATCGCGCACCATGCGTTGCATCAGCTGGGACGATTCGTACCAGAAATCGTAGTTGCCGACATAAATCTTGATCTTCGTGTAGTCGACGTCCACAATATGGGTACAGACGTTGTTAAGGAAGTGACGGTCGTGGGAGACAACAATCACGGTGCCTTCGTACGCCATCAGGAAATCCTCCAGCCAGGTGACCGATGCCAGATCCAGGTGGTTGGTCGGTTCGTCCAGCAGAATAATATCCGGCTCGCCGAACAGCGCCTGCGCCAACAGGATTTTCACCTTGTCGCGGTCAGGTACATTCGCCATGACCTGTTCAAGCAACGAAAGCTCCAGGCCGAGACCCTGAAGCAGACGACCCGCTTCCGTTTCGGCATCCCAGCCGTTGAGCTCGGCAAATTCTGCTTCCAGCTCCGACGCCAGCACGCCGTCCTCCTCAGTGAAATCTTCTTTGGCATACAGGGCATCCTTCTCCTGCATGATCTGATACAGGCGCGGATTGCCTTGAATGATGGTATCAAGCACCGTAAAATCATTGAACGCAAAGTGATCCTGCTTGAGCACCGACATACGCGTTCCTTTGTCGATGATCACTTCACCTGACGACGGTTCCAGATCTCCCGACAGAATACGCAAAAAGGTGGATTTGCCCGCGCCGTTCGCGCCGATCACACCATAGCAGTTACCGGGAGTGAACTTTAAATCCACATGGGTAAACAGGTTTTGTCCGCTGAAATTTAAACTGACATCCGATACGGTAATCATATTGCCGCCTCCTAAAAGCCCATAATGCGACTATTGTACCATACGGCATATCGGTTTGGCAAGAGCAAAAGCCACAAAAGACGGATTCTTTTTAACAGACCCGAAGCACCAGCGCCGTAGTGTCGTCGCTGTGCGCCCCCTGAAGCGCTGTCGCCGTCGCTACAATATCATTCGCAAGTGCCTGTTCGCTGTCCCCCGCTTTTACCGCCTTCTCGATGAGCGTTTCCAGCCACTCACTATCATCCGATACGACGCCGTCACTGACCAGCACCAGCCAATCGTCCTGTCCGAGGTACTCCTCGTACCCGGACGCCTCCACCTGCGGCAATATACCGATGGGAAGCGACGAGGACGCGATGCGACACACGTGTCCTCGGCTGTACATAAAGGACGGTGCGGCACCCGCCTTTAATCCCGAAACACGCCCCGTGAATAGATCGATCTGCACGGCATCCAGGGTTGCGGAACTCTCTTCCCGCGATTTGACCACAAGTGCCGAGTTGATGATGCGCAGAATGTTATCAAAATGAAATCCCGCCCGCATCATACGTCCCGCCAATGCCGCTGTCATGGCGCCGTCCACTGCCGCTCGTCCGCCGCTCCCCATGCCGTCGCTGACAATGGCGCAAAAACGTCCGTCATAATCATGGAAGGTTTCCACCGCATCCCCGCAGTATTTTTCACTGCGGCAACGACATTGCGCCGATGCCGCACGTACCCTCAGACGCGGCGCCTCGCTCAGGCGGATTTTTGTCATGAAATCCGCCTGACTGACAATCGGTTCCTCAAAATCGCAACCGCATACAGCACACACCTCCCGAAACCAGCGCGAGTCCGAAGAGGGCGTGTAACACCCCTCCAGCAGCAGCTCGACCGCCATCCGATGTCGCCGTCCGATCAGGCAAACTGCCTGCGTGAGCGGCAGGTGATATTTGCGGCAAACCCGTTCCACAGCGGCGGTCGTCTGCTCGTCGGTGCGTTCCATCGCCTGAAGTTCATCGGACAGCTCTTTAAGCAACGACGCCATGCCCTCAAACTGATCCGTGACCATACCGCGCATATCACTCAATCGTTTGCACGCTTCCTCTTTGGACACCAGGTGTGCATACCCGAGATTCATCGAACGCATCACGTCCTCGTGATGACGGCAATGCTCCGTCATTGTCCGCGGCACATCCGCCGTTTCCAGGTGCCCTTTCTCCCGTAATACACGTCCCATCTGACGAAAATCCGCCATCGTGTCTGTGAAGCGTTCCTTCCAGCACCCATCTCTCCCGGAGCATCCATTGCAAATATGCTCGCACACATCGGTATAAATACTTTTC
Source organism: Acutalibacteraceae bacterium (assembly GCA_045540655.1). GTDB lineage: Bacteria > Bacillota > Clostridia > Oscillospirales > Acutalibacteraceae > RGIG1959. The sequence goes on along the minus strand of JAZQHP010000104.1, from coordinate 38,225 downwards.
AATTTCGGTGCCTCCATTGCCGTGAGCTTGTCCGATACCACATCCACGGTTTTGGCAATGTCGCTCATCGTATTCGCCGCATAACGCAGACGCAATTCCACCGAGCGTTTCATACCTCCCGCCGCCGGCAGGGCTTGCGATCGGCAAAACAGAGTTTTGGCGGTCACCTCCGCCGACGACGGCAACACAATAAACAACAGTGCCGCCGCCAGCCATTCGTACGCGCCGACGGCGACCGTTTGCGCATCGCCCGTGGCAAGCAGAACAAATACGTGCACCCCGCCGAACAGCAGGGCGGTCAATATACGTCCGAAGCGGGCAAATGTGCCCGCCATCAATCCGCCGACAGCGAACGATACCGCCGCATGCAACTGATCAGGCATACAAAGCGCCGTTGCCGCTCCCAGAAGAATCCCGCTGATCATGCCACCATATTCCTGCCCGCTTTTTGCCGCCAGCAATATCAGGAGCATCGTCAGGATCCGTCCGACGGATATGCCGCTGAACACGATATGATCCAGTGCCATCAGCAACGATGCCGCCAGCACCACCAAAGACATCTGTTCCGTAACGGATAAAGATCGTTGCCGTTCCCCTGTTTCCGACAACCGTACTCCCTGTCGATAAAACCACGCAAAGCCTGCACCGAGTGCGGCTTCGCAGAGTTGTGTAAAACACACATCCCACTGAAACCCATGTACACTGCCGATTGCCATACCTGTCACAAACAGCGATCCTCCCGCCAACAGAGGGGCAAGCCAGTCCTTTTTGCATAACGATCCCCATCCCGACAGCGCCCAGCGCACGCCGAATACCAGGGATACCGCCGCGATATATCGAAGCGGAAACACCACGTCCGACGGTAACAAATACCCGATCACACTAAAAATACAGGCGGTGATCCCTCCTACACCGCCGACAGCAGATGACAGCGCCACACCAAGAGGCGCACAGCCGCCGTAAATCACCGCACGCGGCAATAACAGCCCCATCAACGAGAGAGTTGCCACACCGATTGCCTGATACAGCAAATCCCGTTGTTTGATCCTTTCCGCCCAATCCGATGCCATTACAGCACCGTCGCGGGTCACCCACCATTTTTTCACGTCCGTCACATTCCTTTCCTCCGCCGTCATTGCTGTTTCAGTATACAAGAATCCCCTTGCCGATCTTGTCACAATCAGCAAGGGGATTTTTACGATTTCTAAAAGAATATTCAGTTGTGTCGACAGAAAAGCACGAACTAGCGCAGTTCCCGCAGAAAATCCGCAAACCAGCGCGGCAATTCGCTGTCAAAACGACATTCTTCACCGGTACGGGGATGCGTAAATCCGAGCGATTTCGCGTGCAGACATTGCCCTTCAAAGCCACGAATCGCTTTGCCGCCGTAAACGGTGTCGCCGGCAACGGGGTGTCCGAGATACGCCATATGCACGCGGATCTGATGCGTCCGTCCCGTCTCCAGCGTGACGCGTACATGATCAAAGCCGTCATAAGACGCAAGCACCTCATAATGCGTGATCGCGTCTTTGGAGTTGGTCGGGGTCACCGCCATTTTCAGACGATCGCGCGGATTGCGTCCGATCGGTGCATGAATCGTGCCGACCGCTTCGCGCAGATGCCCCGTCACCACGGTTTCATACTGCCGAAAGAAGCGGTGATCCTTGATCTGATCCGCAAGCCCTTGATGCGCCGCATCGTTTTTCGCCACCATCAGCAAGCCGCTGGTGTCCTTGTCAATGCGGTGAACAATGCCGGGACGAAGCACGCCGTTGATGCCCGACAGCGACGAGCCGCAATGATACAGCAACGCATGAACCAGCGTTCCGTTTGCGTGTCCCGCGGCGGGATGGACCACCATGCCCTTGGGTTTATTGACGACGAGCAGATCACTGTCCTCGTACACTACGTCCAGCGGGATATTTTCAGGAACCAGCTCCATCGGTTGTGCCTGCGGGATTTCCACCTCCAGCAGGTCGCCCTCATTCACTATGGTCTTTTTTACGCATACCGCGCCGTTGACGGTTACCAGTCCGTCGGCGATCCATTGCTGGGCACGCGACCGACTGATATCAAACAGTTCCGCCAGGCACGAATCAATCCGCTTGCCCGTCGCCGTCGACGGAAGCAGGATGCTCGTCTTCTCCAGAAGAGACCGCCTCTTTCTCGTTAGAGTCCTTCTCCGCTTTGTCGGCGGGAGTGTCGGAATAGAAAAACAAAAAGTACACAAACAGCAAAATGGCACCGATCACCACAAAGCAGTCCGCCACATTGAAGGTCGGAAAGCGGATGAAATCCGTGTGGATGAAATCGACCACCGCACCGCCTTCGCGGAACAAGCGGTCAATCAGATTGCCGATACCGCCCGCAACAACCAGGATACCGCCGACCATCGCCATGCGGTGATGACGGAATCGTCCGCTGACCAGCACAGCAAACATGGCAATAAGCATCAACGCTGTCAACACGATCAGCACCCAGCGCATCCCCGGGAACAAGCCGAACGCACCGTCCTGATTGGGATGATATACAAAGCTCACAATGCCGTCGATAATCACCAGCGGGGACTCATTGCGGTCCACCTGAAAGTAATTGTAAACCAGCCATTTGGATAGCTGATCCGCACCAACCAATGCCGCAATCGACACAATCACAATCAATGCCAGCATCGCAGTCGCCTCCTTTTTTGAAAAAACATAGCCGCCGCCCCATCAAGGCGCGGCGGCTATCAGCGCAATCACTTATTTCATCAGGGCCGCACAACGCGGGCAAAGATCGGGATGCTCCGCATCCTGACCCACCCCCTCGGAATACGTCCAGCAACGGCAGCATTTGTCGCCGGCGGCATGAGCGACGGTCACAGACAGACCTTCCAGCTCGCCGGTAAATTCACCCGTTGCCTGTGCATCAAGTGCCACCGTCGACACGATCAGCGTCTTGGGCAAGAGCGCCTGCACATCCATCAGGAAATCAAACATCTCATCCTTCGCGTGGAGCGTCACAGCCGCATCCAGCGATTTACCGATCAGCTTCGACGCACGCGCGATCTCCAGTGCCTTTTGCACATCCTCGCGCACCGCGTGAATGCGATCCCAGCGCGCCATAAACGCCTCGTCCACCGCCATCAACTGATCCTCGGTCGGCAGATCGTTGAAGATCACCGCACGCGCATCTTCGTCCGCCGTATGCGGCAGGAAGCCCCAGATTTCTTCAGCGGTAAACGCCAGAATGGGCGCAAGCATACGGGTCAACGTGTTCAGAATGCGATAAATCGTAGTCTGCGCCGCACGACGGGTCAGACCGTCCGCCTTCTCGACATAGAGACGATCCTTCAGCACATCCAGATAGAAGTTGGACATATCCACCACGCAGAAGTTGTGAATCTTATGCAGTGCCTCGTGGAACGCATAGCTCTCGTAGGATTCACGCACCTTATTCATTAACTGCGTCAGACGCATCAGTGCCCAGCGACCCAGCTCTTCGAGCTGATCGTCCGCCACCGCGTCGGTGTTGGGATCAAAATCGTGAATGTTGCCGAGGATAAAGCGCGCCGTGTTGCGGATCTTGCGATACGACTCGGACAACTGCTTAAGAATATCCTTGGACAGGTGCGCGTCCACCGTGTAATCCAGCGACGCGACCCACAAACGCAGAATATCCGCACCGTATTGGTTGATAACCTCTTCGGGCGCAATGGCGTTACCCGCCGATTTGTGCATGGCTTTGCCTTCGCCGTCCACAACCCAGCCGTGCGTCAGCACAGAGGCGTACGGCGCTTTACCGGTGCAGGCAACTGCAGTCAGAAGCGAGCTCTGGAACCAACCGCGATACTGGTCGGCGCCTTCCAGATACATGTCCGCCGGCCATTTGAGGTAGGGACGCTCTTTGAGCACCGCCGCATGCGACGAGCCGGAGTCAAACCACACGTCCATGATGTCGGATTCCTTCTCGAACGCATGACCGCCGCAGTGCGGGCAGGTCGCGTTTTCAGGCAGGATCTCCGCCGCCGTGTGAGTGTACCATCCGTCTGAGCCTTCCTTACGGAACAGGTCGGAAACCGACTGAATGAAGTCACGGTCGATGATGGGCTTGCCGCAGTCCTTGCAGTAGAACACGGGAATCGGCACACCCCACAGACGCTGACGGGAAATACACCAGTCCGCACGGTCGCTGACCATAGAGGAGATGCGATTTTCGCCCCAACCGGGCATCCAGCGGATGTTTTCGATTTCTTTGAGGGTTTCGTCCTTGAAGCTCTTGACCGAGCAGAACCATTGATCGGTCGCGCGGAACAGCACCGGATTTTTACAACGCCAGCAGTGGGGATACTGGTGGATGATCTTTTGCATCGCAAAGAGCGCACCCGTATCTTCCAGATTCTGCGCGATCGCCTTGTTGGCGTCATCCGTCTTCATGCCGGCGCAGATCACACCCGCTTCTTCGGTCATGTAGCCACGGTTGTCCACCGGGACAATGATCGGGATCTCGGGATATTTTTTGCAGACTTCGTAGTCTTCCACGCCGTGACCGGGCGCGGTATGAACACAGCCCGTACCGCTTTCCAGCGTAACATGGTCGCCCACAATGACCACCGAGCGGCGGTCAAGGAACGGATGCTGAGTCGTCATATACTCCAGCTCGTGACCCTTGAACTCGGCCACCACTTCATAATCGGTGATACCCGCCTGTGCCATCGCCGCATCGCTGAGCGCATCCGCCATCACATAATAGCTGTCGCCCGCTTTGATGAGCTGATAGGTAAAGTCCGGACCGAGGCAGATCGCCACGTTTGCAGGCAACGTCCACGTCGTCGTGGTCCAGATGACGAAGTTGACCTTCGAGGGATCGACACCCTTCGCCGCAAACACGCCGCGATCATCAACCACCGCGAACTTCACATAGATGGAATAGCAGGGATCTTCGCCGTACTCAATCTCCGCTTCCGCCAGCGCCGTCTGGCAATCGGGGCACCAATACACGGGCTTGAGACCCTTGTAGATGTAACCCTTGAGTGCCATCTCGCCGAACACTTCGATCTGGCGCGCCTCAAACTCCTTGGCAAGCGTCAGATACGGGTTATCCCATTCGCCGAGCACGCCCAGGCGCTGGAACTGATTGGTTTGGTTCTGCACATACATCAGTGCAAACTCACGGCAGATCTCACGGATTTCCACGGGCGTCATGGTCGCCGCCTTTTCCGTTCCCACTTTCGCGCGCGCCTTGAGTTCAATAGGCAGACCGTGCGTATCAAAACCGGGAACAAACGGTGAGTTCCAGCCGCTCATATTGCGGTAGCGAACGATCATATCCTTGATGATTTTATTGAGTGCCGTGCCGATGTGAATGTCGCCGTTGGCATACGGAGGGCCGTCATGCAACACCCAAAGCGGTTTGCCCTCGTTTTTCTTCATCAGCTCGCCGTAAAAATCCTGCTCATACCAGGTCTTGAGCATATCCGGCTCGCGAAGCGGCAGTCCCGCACGCATCGGAAAATCGGTCTTTAACAAATTTAACGTTTCATTGTAATCCATCGGAATAACCCCTTTTTGCTAAATCAGCACTATAAACTGCATAAGCGGTCCTGACACGACCGTGTCAAGACCGTTAGCTTATGTTCAACCTTATTCGTCGTCCTCGCTCATGTCGTAGTCCTCGCCGAATTTCAGGTCGGTGAAGCGGGACTTGCGAACAGGCTCTTCCTCGGCAGGAGCCGCGGGAGCAGGCGTTTCCACGGGAGCGGATGCTTCCGCAGGCGCCGACGCGGGTGTCTCCACGGGTGCGGGAGCCGGAGCCGCGACGGGAGCGGGCGCTTCTTCCACAGGAGCGGGCGCTTCCGCACGCACGTCGGGAATGCTCTTGAGGAGCGCGAGATGCTCTTTATACAGCGACAGCATATTCGCCTTGAAATCGCTGATTTCTTTCTTCATACGCGCCATTTCGCTGTCATAAAACGCGATGGTGTCCTTGGCGTCCGCCGCATACACTTCGGTTTCTTTCTTCGCGTCCGCCAGCATGGTTTCCGCTTGCTGACGAGCTTCGTTGAGAATCGCTTCTGCTTGCTGTTGCGCATCGCGAACAACCGAATCGCCCATACGCTGAGCGCTGAGCAGTGCCGAACGAATGCTGTCCTCGTCGCGGCGATATTCCACCAGTTTGTCGGCGAGGATGCCGAGCTTTTTGCTGAGCTCCTCTTTTTCCGCCGTCAGCGCCTGCACCGTATCGGCGCACGCGTCACGGAACGCATCCACTTCGGCCGCTTTATAGCCGCCCATGGTTTTTGTAAATTCCACATTGCGAATATCCGCTGCAGTATACATCGGTAATTCCTCCTAAAATCCAAGTTACAATCGCTGTTGCGAATGATTACACATATTGTCTGGCGCGCAGTATCACACGCCCTTTTTTGGACAGCTCGGACACGCTGTCGACCCGATACCGTCCGTAGCCGCGCACAGAGATCACGTCCGTTTCCTCGACCGATGTCGAAACCGACAGCACCTCCGTATGATTGCGCTGTACCAGCCCTTTTCGGATGAGATCACACGCCTGTTCACGCGAAGTGCCGATCAACGCCTTGACAACGCTGTCGAGCCGCGCCGATGCGACGGTGGCGGTGAGTTCGCGAAAACGATGGAAAATGGGAAACGGCACAGAAGCGGGACAAGCCACGCGCACCCCTTCCCTGCCGACCGTATCGAGCGTTTCGCCCAGATACGGAGCAAGCTCTTCGGTTACGAACACGACCGCTCGTCCGTCTTCGCACAGTATGTCGCCGATCTTTTCACGGGCAATGCCGCACCCCATCAGACTGCCGAGCACATCGCGGTGCGTGAGTGTTACACCTTTGCGCCAGCACAGTTCCAGCGACTGCAATGGAAACAGCGCATCGTCCGATAAGTCCGCGCCGCCGCTGATGCCGAGAAACACGCGCTCCGCATCCTCGTGACCTCCATAGAAGCGCCACTGCAGATCGCGTCCCCGACGTTCCATCCACGGGCGGATGTATGCCGTCTGGCGTTCGTCCAAAAAACCGATAAACCGCTGACAATACTCCCGCTCGCACCGATCACACAGATCGTCTATGCGGGACAGCAAGCGTTTATCCTCGGCAAGACGATCAGAAGTAGAGGCCATTGTTCTCCAGTTCGTCGAGCAGATCGCCCATGATGCCTACGTTGTAGGGGATAATGATATAGGTGCAGTTCGCAACCTTTTTGATTTGACCCTCGTTGGCATACGCCACACCGCTCAGGAAGTCCAGGATACGACGGGACACATCCTTGCTGGCGGACTCCAGGTTCAAAACGACCGTGCGCTTCTGGTTCAGGTGATCGGCGATGGCGCTGGAATCGTCAAAACGCTCCGGCTTGACGAGCACCACCTGCAGTTGCGCCGTCGCATGAATGTTCACAACCTTGTTACTGCCACGGCGGGAATCCGTGGGGAAAGATTCGCGACGCTCTTCGCGGCGCTCCTCACGATGCGGATGCGAGATGACCTCGTCATCGGTATCGTAATCGTCATAGCCGTCCGCCTCGGGATCTCCCATCATGTTCTTCAACTTATCAAACAAACCCATTCTTCATTCCTCCTGATATGATAATTCCGGATTGTCAATTATTGATTCGCGTAGTGCCGCCGTCCGAAAATGGCCGTACCCACTCGTACCATGGTTGAACCTTCCTCGATGGCAAGTTCAAAATCATCGGACATACCCATCGACAATACACTCATAGATATATTATCTATGTTTTTGCTCCGAATGTCAATAAACAGTTGATGCATTTTTGAAAAATATTGCCTTTTTTTTGCTTCGGAATCGGAAATCGGCGGAATTGTCATCAATCCTTGCACCGAAATGTGCGAAAATGCCGCAATTGCCCTAAGCAACGCCTCGGTCTCCTCCGCGCTCACGCCCGATTTGGACGCCTCGTTTCCGATATTGACCTCCACCAGAATCGGGGTGACGATCCCGAGATCCGCCGATGCCTTGTCGATTGCCTTGGCGAGCTTGAGACTGTCCACCGATTGGATCATATCCACCTGACCGACGATCGCTTTGACCTTGTTGGTCTGCAGATGACCGATCAGATACCGCGCCGCCCCATCCAGATGCAGCGCATCCTTTTTGCCGAGATACTCCTGCACACGATTCTCGCCGATCGCCTTCAGCCCATCGTCGAGCACCGCGTTGATCAAGGCAGGATCCACCGTCTTAGTGACACCGACCAGCGTCACCTCATCCGATGAACGTCCCACGCGCGCGCACGCCGCTTTGACGCGATCGCAGATATCGCGATACTGTCCGACGACCGCTTGGAGATCATAAGCCTCGAACGATTTTTCCGTCATACAGATTTTTCCCTTCCATAACAATATCGTCGTACAGCTGGAGGTAGTTGTCATCATCCACCACCGCGCAAATAGAGAAGCTTCCCTGATGGCTATGATGAAGCACCTGAATGCGTCGGAATTTGATCATGTTTCCTTCCTTCACAAACACGCCGGATTCCTGCGCTTCATTAAAGCGTACCGCTTCATCAGGCACCTTCAGACCCGAATGCTGAGCCACCAGGATCTGCACATCCTCCATGCGGATATCGGAAAGCGACGCCGACATATAGTCACAGCGGAAGATGACCGCTACTTCACCGCTCCGATCACGGTTTTGAGCCACCAGCGTGACAGGAATCGCCTCGCCCGATACCATCGGCAAGCGCACCCGCACCGAACGATCTACCGACAGGTGCGTCAGGTCTTCCGAAGAAACCACGCACGCCAGATACCATTCATAACTACCGACAACCTTGCCGATATAGCCCTCTGTACTGTTCGACGGAGAACTGTCCATCAGCGCACGGACATCCTCTACGGACAGCGCCAGTACCTTGTCGGGATCCACAGGGGCTTCATAGCCGTCCATGCCGCTCACGAAATAGCCTGCAATCGGCGAGCGGATCACACCGGTCGGATTGTGTTCCGTTTGGGAAAGGCTGTCTTTCTCGTTCTGCAACGCCATAATATGCGCCGAAAAATCCACGTCATTGCCGACGGTCGCCTGCTTTTTATTCATAAGAATCAGCAGTTCCTCGGACAATTCGTCGATATTGTAAAACGCAGGCGCCGCCGCTTCAAAAATCACTTCCGATTGCAGTTGTTTCAACTGCGTCGTAATCAGATCCAGACTGGTACGGCTGTTTTGACCCTGATCCTGAATCGCCATCAGTTGCTTGATCTGGCCATCCAGTTCCTTGATGGTTTGCTGATTTGCCGCACTCTGTGCATCGGCATAGATTTCGGCGATGCGTCCGTCCTTCGCCACACGCATGCCATTCTCGGCGATGTAATACACATAGCCGTCGCCTTCCTTGGCGATCATGGACTCACTGCGAAGGATGTAACCTTTGGTGTCAATCGTTTCGTATTCATCGCACAGTTCGGCTGTTTCCACCTTGACAGGCGTGTACGTCGCCATGAAAATCTGGTATCCGACATAGGTCAGCACCAGCAACGCGGCGAGCACCGTTAACACTCGTTTTGCAAAAAGTTCCATACGGACGTTCCTTTCTAAAATGCAATGACGGCTTGTGCCGCCTGAATCAACGCCTCTGGCGAGTCATAATCATCAACATAAAACGGTATGGTATCGGGAATGCGGCGAAACCACGACAACTGACGCTTTGCATATTGACGCGAACGGCGTTTCATGGTCTCGAGCGCCTCCTGCAATGTGCATTCGCCGTCAAAATACGGGCGTAGCTCCTTGCATCCGATCGCCTGCTCGGCGGTCGCGGCGGGCAACCGTACCACCCGCGCGGTTTCCTCAAGCAGTCCCTTCCCGAGCATGATATCTACGCGGCGGTCAATACGCTCATACAGCTTGGCACGGTCACGAAAATCCAGCAGAATCATCCGCACATCATACGGAGACGGGACAGCTGTTTGTTTCTTTTGAATCGCCGACAGCGGTTCGCCGCTGACCTCATATACTTCCAGACCGCGCAACACGCGGGAGCGATCGTGAATGTGGAGCTTTTGAGCGAGCGTCGGATCCACCGCATACAGCTTGTCCCACATCGCCTGATCTCCGAGTGCTTCCGATTCCGCCTGTAAGCGTGCACGGATCTGTGCGGTACGGGTGTCATCCTGTTCTTCGTATTGCACATTGTCGGTCACAGCGGCGATATACAATCCCGTGCCGCCGCAAAGCACCGGCAATCGCCCGCGCGCGGCAATATCCGCGATTGTTTCGCGGGCAAGCGCGGCATAACGCGCCACACTGAAGGATGCCGTCAGCGGCATAAACTCCTGCAAATGATGCGGCACTCCGTCGCGCTCCTCCTCGCTCGGACAAGCGGTGGCGATGGGAATCCCCTGATATATCTGCATGGAATCTGCCGACACGACTTCGCCGTTCAGTCTTTTGGAAAGCGCCACAGCCAGGGCGGTTTTACCCGATGCCGTGGGACCTGCGATCACCAGAAGCGGTTGTTTCATCGCCGTTCGCTCTCCTTTCACGTTATCAGACAATCCGTCCGAAAAACTTTTCAATTTCCTGCTTGGTAAGCGCCACACAGACAGGGCGTCCGTGCGGGCAGGTGCGCAGATCGTCGTTATACAACACACGCTCGGCAAAACGCGCCAGCTCCATTGCCGAGCTGATATCGCCCGCCTTCACCGCGGCGCGGCATGCCGTGGAATGATACAGCCAGTCGAGCGCCGACGAGCGGATCCGGGTCACCCCCGCCGCAAAGCCGCCCGCAATCTCCCGCACGGTATCGGGCAGGTTGCAACCGACCAACACCATCGGCACGGCACGAAGCAGAATCTCACGGTCCCCGAATGCTTCCACTTCAAAACCTGCCGCCGTGAGCGCTTCCTCATGGCTCATAAGCGCATCGTATTCTTCATAGCTCAATGACACCGACACCGGTGCCAGCAACTGCTGGGAATCCGCATGTTCGGATGCCACCAGCTGATTATAAATCAACCGTTCATGCGCGGCGTGTTTATCGATGATATAAAACACACCGCTCATTTCGCAGAGAATATACGTAGTAAATAATTCGCCGATGTAACGTACTGACGGACGAACTGCCGTTTCTTCGACCACAGTCACCTCCACGGTTTCGAGAGGTGCATGGGCATCGGTTACAAACGGAACGGCATCCACAGGGCTCTTATCGACCGGGGCAGGCGGCGGTTGCATCCTGTCCGCCGCAGGGTCTTCGTGTGGTACAGACACAGGGGCAGTCGCCGCCATATCCAGCATCGACTGCAATACCGGTGGAATGCCTCCCTCCTCCTTGCTGCTCGGATCGTTCATGCGAAACGTCGGCTGTGCTTTCGGAGTGGGCTCTTCCCGACGGATATCGGGGGCAACGGCAGGCATACGCGGCGGCACGACCGCCCGCTCGCTTACGGGAGGCGTGACAGCGCGACGCTCATCAAAAGAGAGTTGTACGCCTTTCGTCTCCTGTCGGGCAGGAGACTGAAAAGCGACCGTTTTCGGGCGATGCCCCTGTTCAAGCGCCGTCTTGACGCCATGATACACCGCGCTGAACACCGGGCGCTCATCGATAAACCGGATCTCCACCTTCGCGGGATGCACATTCGCATCCACCGTTTCGGCGGGCAGTTCAATAAACAGCACACAGGCAGGGAATTTGCCGCCCATGATACTGCCTTTAAACGCTTGTTCCAATGCCGCCATCGCCGTACGCGATTTGACATAACGGCGATTGACAAACACGTGTTGCATCGTACGATTCGGACGGGCGGCAGACGGCGCCGAAATAAAGCCGTTCACCTTCACCCCGTCCAGTGTATACTCCACCGGGATCAGCTGACGGGCAAAATCCTTGCCGAGCACCGCATAAATACAATTGTGCAAATCGCCGTCGCCGGGGGTGTGCAGTTCCTCCCTCCCGTCGCGGGTAAAGGAGAACGAAATGTCCGGATGCGACAGCGCCAGGCGATCCATGACCGCCGCCACGGCGTTGCCTTCGCTGACATCTTTTTTGTGAAATTTCATGCGGGCGGGCACATTGTAAAACAGATCCCGCACCACAATAGTCGTGCCTTTGGCACATCCGATGTCTTCAAACTCCGTCGGCTCACCGCCTTCGATGACATAATGCGTGCCGGCGAGATCCTCCTCCCGACGGGTAATCAGTTCCACGCGCGATACCGCCGCGATGGACGCGAGCGCTTCACCGCGGAAGCCGAGCGTGCTGATCGCGTCCAGGTCAGGTGCGGTACGCACCTTACTGGTCGCATGGCGCAGAAATGCCACAGGCACATCCTCCCGCTCCATGCCTTCACCGTTATCCGTCACGCTCATATACGTCACGCCGCCGTTACGGATATCCACGGAGATCACCGTCGCACCCGCATCCATGCAGTTTTCCACCAATTCCTTGATAACGGAAGACGGGCGTTCCACCACTTCTCCCGCCGCAATCAATTCGGCGGTATGTTTATCAAGCACGGCAATTTTAGCCACAACGGTTTCCTCCTTACCTATGTATTTCTATTACATGCTTTGCGCTTCACGGGACAATTCAAACAGAATCTGCATCGCTTCAATCGGCGTCAACGTGTTGACGTCCAGCGAGCGCAGGCGTTCAACAACGCCATTCTCCGCCACAGGCAACAGCGACAGCTGTCCGAGCGGCTCGGCGTCCGCTTCTTCAAAGCGTTCCTTTGTACGGAGCGGAGTTGTCTCCTCGGTATCGAGTGTTTTCAGTATTTCCTTGGCACGGCTGACCACCGCATCGGGAATGCCCGCCAGCTTCGCTACCTCAATGCCGTAACTGTCGTCCGCCGGTCCGCGGATGATACGGCGCAGGAAGGTGATATCATCGCCGCGTTTTTTTACGGCAATGTTGTAGTTCTTGACGCCCTCGAGCTCCTGTTCCATCACCGTCAGTTCATGATAGTGCGTTGCAAACAGCGTTTTAGCGCCGATCCGTTTACGATCCACGACATATTCCAGCACCGCTCTGGCAATGCTCATGCCGTCATAAGTGGACGTACCGCGACCGATCTCATCAAAAACGATCAGACTTTTGGACGTGGCATTTTTCAGAATGCCCGCCACCTCGCTCATTTCCAACATAAAAGTGGACTGTCCCGACGCCAGATCGTCCGATGCACCGACACGGGTAAAGATGCTGTCGACCACGCCGATCGTTGCCGTTTCAGCGGGCACGAAACTGCCGATCTGCGCCATGAGTACAATCAATGCCGTCTGGCGCATATACGTGGATTTACCCGCCATGTTGGGACCGGTGATGACCGCGACGCGGTTGGCGTGACCGTCAAGCAGGGTGTCGTTCGGAACAAACGCCGCATCCTGCAAGGATTCCACCACCGGATGACGACCGTTTTTGATCTGAATCAGATCGCCGGTATCCACCAGCGGACGGGAATAGCGATTCTTGACCGCTACCTCCGCAAAAGAGCACAGCACATCCAGTCTCGCGACAGCCTGCGCGGTGAACTGAATGCGGTGCAACTGGGCTGCAATCGCCTCGCGCACTTCGGTGAACAGCTGATATTCCAGTGCCACCACTCGATCTTTCGCGCCGAGCACGCGGGCTTCCAGTTCTTTGAGTTCCTGGGTGATATAGCGTTCGGCGTTGGCAAGCGTCTGCTTGCGGATGTAATGCTCGGGTACCTGGTCAATAAACGACTTCGACACCTCGATATAGTAACCGAAGACACGGTTGTAACGCACCTTAAGCGTTTTGATGCCCGTGCGTTCCTTCTCTGCCGCTTCGACGCGGGCAATGAAGTCCTTGCCGTTGGTCATTTCATAATTGAGCTGATCGATTTCCGCATTATATCCCTCGCGGATCATGCCGCCTTCGCGCACGGAAAACGGCGGTTCTTCCACGATGGCGCGATCGATCAGATCGCGTACGTCGGTCAGCGGATCGATCGAGCGTTCGATATCCTGAAGCAAGCCCGATTGCACGCCGCCGAGCAGTTGCTTGATCGGCTCCAGACGGCAGATCGTCATCCAGAGCGAACGAAGCTCCTTGGCGTTGGCACTGCCGTACACCACGCGGGTCATGATGCGCTCCAGATCGTAGATCGAGGTCAGTCCCTCGCGCAGTTCGGCACGAAGCACGCCCTGATGCACCAGTTCATCCACCGCGTTCAGACGGCGGGAAATCGGCGCAGGATTGATCAGCGGACGCTCGATCCACGTGCGGATCAGGCGCTTACCCATGGCGGTGCGGGTGCGATCCAGAACACCGAGAAGCGATCCGCGCTTTTCCTTGTTGCGCAGGGTTTCAAGCAACTCCAGATTACGTCGCGCCGTAAGATCCAGTTGCATATACTGCACATCAGAATACATTTCGACGCGGCGAAAGCGCTCCAGTCCGTTCATCTGCGTTTCCTGCAGATAGCCGAGCAGACAGCCGACCGCCGCCACCGCGGCATCCGCTTGTTCCATGTTCAGTTGCGACAGCTCAGTCACATGGAACTGTGTAAGCACCGTCTGCGTTGCCGCGGCGGTGTCAAAGCGCTCCTCGGGCAGATATTGCTCGGCGAGCGCCAGGCGTTTACCGACAAATTCCGTCAGCATGCCGTCCACACGACAGGCATCGTTCATCAAAATCTCACTCGGGCGAAAACGCGCCAGTTCGTTGAGACAACGCGCCGTCGCTTCCTCGCCGTCGAGCTGTGTGGCATACAATTCACCCGTGGAGCAGTCCGCAAAGCAGACACCGAGATCGGCTTTGCGGCGGCAGATCACACACAGGTAATTGTTTTTGCCTTCTTCCAGCATACTGCTTTCAATCACCGTGCCGGGCGTGATCACACGCACCACTTCACGGCGTACCAACCCTTTCGCCTGAGAAGGATCTTCTGTCTGTTCGCAGATCGCAATTTTATACCCCGCCGCCACCAGACGCGCAATATACGATTCACAGCTGTGGAACGGTACACCGCACATCGGCGCACGCTCCTCCAGTCCGCAATCGCGACCGGTCAGCACGAGTTCCAGCTCCCGCGACGCCACCTTGGCATCGTCAAAGAACATCTCATAAAAGTCGCCCAACCGATAAAATACGATGGCATCGGGGTTTTGCTTTTTGATCTCCATGTATTGTTTCATCATGGGGGTCAATTCCGCCATGGTCGTTCACATCCTTCTCCCGGCTTCGCCGATTGGTTTCAAAAAGGCTTAGTGGCAACCGCTGCAGCCCGAGCAATTGCCGCCGCAGGAATGCTCTTCCTCAATGCTGTGGGGATCTTCACCCTGCGCGCTGAGCACCAGAATGCGCTGGATGGAGTTAAGCAGAGCGTCCATCTGCGTGCGGGCGGTGTTGTACGCCTGCATGCTTTCGTTCGCCATCACGCGGCCATAGATTTCGCGCAGTTCCTCATCCAGCTGACGAACCTTCTGCGGATCCTTGTCTTCCTTGTTGTCCTCGGTCGCCATCGCCATGCGCTTGAGGTTGAATTCGCCGATCAGATCCTGCAACGCCTGATCCTCATCCGCCTTCGCCTGCGCCATCTGAAGCGCTACATAGCGATCGTCCTGTTGAATCGCTTCGCCCATGTCTTTTGCCATTTCGAGTAAAATATCCATTGTGTGTCTCTCCTGTCTGTTGATTTAAAGAATGTTTATAATTTCGCCGAATAAAATCCAGCTTTTTGCCTCGGTAATACGCACCGTTGCGTGTCGTCCCAGAAGCGATGCATCTCCCTGTACCCGCACAATGACGTTGTTGGGCAGACGCGCTTCCAGGAAGTGATCCGCGGCCGTCTCGATCAGGGTTTTGTACTCCTGACCGACCATCGCGGCGGTGCGTTTGGCGGACAGTTGCTCCTGCAACGCCGTCATCTCCTGAAACCACGCCACTTTTTCCTGCGCCGAAACCGGATCGGGCATCGTCGCAGCAGGCGTGCCTTCGCGTGGAGAATAAATGAAGGTGAAGAGCGATACATAGCCGACCTCTTCGATCAGCGACAGCGTCTCTTCAAAATCCTCGCGGGTTTCCCCGGGGAAGCCGACAATAATATCGCTGGTGAAGGAGATATCGGGAACCACCGATCGCGCATACGCGATCAGTTCCAGATACTGTTCGCGTGTGTAGTGGCGATTCATCGCTTTGAGAATGCGGGAACTTCCCGACTGTACAGGCAGATGGAAATGCCGCGACACCTTTTCGCACGCGGCGATGGTATCGAACAGTTCCTTGGTCGCATCCTTCGGGTGGGATGTCATGAAACGAATGAGGAAATCGCCCTCAATGGCGTTGATACGACGCAGCAGTTCGGGGAAATCCACCCCGTGATCCTCGCCCTTGCCGTAGGAATTGACGTTCTGTCCGAGCAGGGTGATTTCTTTATACCCGGCGGCAACCAGTTCTTTCGCCTCCGCCAGCACATCGTCGGGGTGTCGTGAACGTTCGCGTCCGCGTACATACGGTACGATGCAATAGGTGCAGAAATTGTTGCATCCGTTCATGATCGGAAGCCACGCTTTAAACGTGCCGTCCCGCACCACCGGAATGCCTTCCGCGATGTTGCCGTCCTCGGCGGGAATGGCGACGGTGCGTTTATGATTGTCGATCACGCCGCACAGCAGTTCGGGAAACCGATAGAGCATATGCGTGCCGAAGATCAGATTCACAAACGGATAACTCTTGTAAAAGCGCTCGGCAATATGCTCCTGCTGTACCATGCATCCGCACAGCACAATCAGCAGATGCGGCTTACGGCGCTTGAGATTTTTGGGCGCGCCGACATTGCCGAACACACGATCCTCCGCGTGCTCACGCACCGCACAGGTATTGAACAAAATCAGATCCGCCTCTTCGGCGCTGTCGGTAAACCCGAAGCCCATCACAGCGAGCATGCCCTTGATGTGTTCGGAATCGCTGACATTCTGCTGACAGCCGTACGTCCGCACAAACGCCAGCGGCAACCGATCGGGAAACAGCGAGCGATAATACGCACCGACCTTGGAAGAAAACGGCTCCTGAGCGGCCAATTCTTCCGCTGTAATAATGCGGGTATGGGCCATGCGCCATTCCCTCCTTTCAAAAATGCCTGTAATTAAAAGATATTATAGCAAATTTCACGTGGATTTTCAACGGATAAATACAAATATTTTGTAAATATAGCGGGGATATTCTTGGTGAAACTGCCACATATTGTGGTCAAACGCATCACAGCGACGGATGTGGATGCACAACCGCCGCTGTTTCGGAAACGTTATTGTTTTGTGAGATTGGCAAAATTCGCCATCAGCTTTTTCATACCGACACCTTCAAACTCAATGGTAAGCAGGCAGTCGTTGCCCATGGGCGACGCCGATACAATTTTGCCGGTGCCGAACACCTTATGCGACACGATATCCCCCGCCGCATAGCCGGCGGCCGATGCCGTTTTGCCGCCCGCCGCGGCAATTTTCTGGCGTTCCATCGCGCCGCCTGCCCGATACGAGGGTTTCGCGGCAGATGTCCCATGCGAGGCGGTCGCCGTCGCGGCGCGGCGTGTGGCGGACGAAATGATCTGCGAGGCACTGTCCGCGTAGCTGTGGCGAGCACCGCCGAACCCTTCCGAACGATACGACGGGGACCCGAAGGTGGACAGATCGTGTTCCTCCAGAAGCGTTTCGGGAATATCTGTCAGAAAGCGCGAAGGCTGGTTGCGGTTGGTTGTGCCGAACATCATGCGGCTTTTGGCGCGCAGGATCACAAGCTTTTCGCGGGCACGGGTGATGCCGACATAGCAAAGGCGGCGCTCTTCTTCCATATCCTCGGGTGCAAACAAGCTCGCACGACCGGGGAAAATACCATCCTCAAAGCCGGGCAGGAACACCACGGGAAATTCCAGGCCCTTAGCGGCGTGCATCGTCATCAGCACCATCGTATCGGCAGAGCTGTCGTAATTGTCAACATCCGTCATCAATGCCGCTTCCTCCAGGAATCCCGCCATACTCGGCAGATCCTCGGGGCTGTTTTGCTCATACGCCAGAATGGACGATTCCAGTTCGCGCAGATTTTCCACGCGATCGGCTTCCGCCTCGCCCATCGCTTCCCACATAGCCAGATACCCTGTACGATCCAGCATTTCGGTGTACAGCGTGTGCGGCAGGGTTTCGCCGTCGGTTGTAAATTCCCGCAACGCATCCAGCAGTTCCACCACCGAGCGCAGCTTGGCGGCGGCGCGGGACAACAGCGGATATTCCTCGGCGTGAGCGATCACTTCATAAAGGGTAATCCCCAGATCCGAGGCGATCTGTGCCGCATGGTCCATAGTCGTGTCGCCGATGCCGCGTTTGGGGACGTTGATAATACGACGAAGCGACACGCCGTCGGCGGGATTGTTGATGACCCGCAGATACGCCATCGCATCGCGCACCTCCTGCGTATCGTAAAACCGATTGCCGCCGATGACGCGGTACGGCACACCGCTTTTGACAAGCGCGCGTTCAATGGCGTTGGATTGCGCCCGCGCACGGTACAACACGGCATGATCTTTATACCGGCGCCCCATCGCCACGCCGTTTTGCACGGTATCGGCGATCAGGCGCGCTTCTTCATCCTCGTTGTCCAGCACATAAACTGCAATGGGATCGCCGCCGGGATTGTCCGTCCACAGGGTTTTGCCCTTGCGCCCCACGTTCTTTTCGATCACGCGGTTGGCCGCATCGAGAATGGTCTGGGTCGAACGGTAATTCTGTTCCAGCCGAATGACGGTGGAACACGGATATTCATCCTCAAAATTGAGAATATTCTCAATCGTTGCGCCACGGAATTTGTAAATACTCTGATCGTCGTCACCCACGACGCACAGATTGCCGTTGTCTCCCGCCAGCAGACTGACCAGGCGATATTGAGCATGGTTGGTGTCCTGGTATTCGTCAACCATAATGTAACGGTAACGGCGACGGTATTTTTCGAGAATCTCCGGGTGGGTCAGGAAGAGTTCCACCGTCTTGCAGAGCAGGTCGTCAAAATCCATTGCATCCGCCTGCGCGAGTTGCTTTTCGTACAGCGCATAACATTGCGCCACGCGTTTGAGGCGGAAATCCACGCCCGCCTGAGCGGCAAATTCCGACGGTGACAGCAAGGAATCCTTGGCACGGCTGATTTCCGAAAGAATGGATTTGTGCGGCATCGTCTTTTCATCGATGTTGAGCTGTTTCATGCATTCTTTCATCAGGCGCTGGCTGTCCTGCGTATCGTAGATGGTGAAGTGCGACGAAAAGCCGAGCGCCTGTCCCTCACGGCGCATAATACGCGCGCAAAACGAGTGAAACGTGCTCGCGGTAATCTCCTCACCCTCACTACCGAGCATACGGCAAAGACGCTCTTTGAGCTCCCCTGCCGCCTTATTCGTAAACGTGATGGTCAGCAGTTTCCACGCCGGGCACGGATCCACCGCCAGCCAATCGCGGAGATCGTCGTCGATCTCCGCTTCCCCTTTTGCCGCCAGACGAAGCTGTGTGAGGTGTTCTTCGTCCACGGAAAAAGGCAGTTCTTCGCTGTGGTAAGCGCGTCCGTAACGAATAAGCGATGCCGCACGGTTGACAAGCACCGTCGTTTTACCGCTTCCTGCGCCCGCCAGGATCAGCAACGCGCCGTCCGCATGAAAAACCGCTTCGCGCTGACGCGGATTCATACGGGAGAAATCCCGCGCCATCACCTGTCTGCGCAGGGTGCAAAATTCTTGTGTGTTCACTTGCATAACTGTATCATCCTTTTATTGTTATGACAGCAAAAAGGGCGGGCAAAAACGCCCGCCCTTTCAAAAAATTCTATTAACCGAACAGGGTGATAAGCACGCCTGCCGCCACCGCGGAACCGATAACGCCCGCAACGTTCGGACCCATCGCATGCATCAGCAGGAAGTTCGCCGGGTTTTCATCCTGACCGACCTTCTGCGACACACGCGCCGCCATGGGAACCGCGGACACGCCCGCCGAACCGATGAGGGGGTTGACCTTGCCGCCGCTGAAGAGATACATCAGCTTGCCGAACAGCACGCCGCCCGCCGTACCGCAACCGAACGCCACCAGACCCATGATAATGATGACGATCGTCTTAAAGTTGAGGAACGCATCCGCCGAAGCCGTCGCGCCGACCGTAATACCGAGGAAGATGGTGATAATGTTCATCAATTCGTTTTGCGCGGTCTTGCAGATACGCTCAACGCAGCCCGACTCCTTGAACAGGTTACCGAGCATCAACATACCGACCAGCGGAGCCGCATCGGGCAGCAGCAGGACGCAAAGAAGCGTAACAAAGATCGGGAACAGAATCTTCTCCAGACGGGATACCTGACGAAGCTGCTCCATCTTGACTTGACGTTCCTTCTTGGTGGTGAGAAGCTTCATGATGGGCGGCTGGATAACAGGCACCAGCGCCATGTACGAATATGCCGCCACCGCGATCGGGCCGAGCAGGTGAGGCGCCAGAATAGACGTCGTGTAAATGGCCGTCGGGCCGTCTGCGCCGCCGATGATACCGATGGACGCCGCTTCTTGCTGTGTGAAGCCTTCAATACCAAAGAAGCCAAGTACAACGCCCGAATAGCGCGCCAGCAGGAACGCAACAAAGATACCGATCTGCGCCGCGCCGCCGAGCAGGAAGCTCTTCGGGTTGGAGATCAACGGGCCGAAGTCGGTCATACAACCGATGCCCAGGAAGATCAGCGGAGGATAGATACCGAACTTAACGCCCTGATAGAGATACCAGAGCAGGCCGCCGGCCTCGAAGTGTTGCCAGTAATACCATTCTCCCATTTCAAACACAGGATACACCTGGTCGTTCACGCCCGCCAGATAATGCGCGACTTCCGCTTCCGTCAATGGAACGAGCATATTTTGCTGGGGGTCCATGACACCCGACAAGGGCAGGTTCACAAGCAACATACCAAACGCGATCGGGAGCATCAGCAGGGGCTCATAGCCCTTACCGATAGCGAGATACATCAGCACGCACGCGATGCCGATCATGATCAAGTTTTTCCAGCCGCCGTTTTCAAAGTTGAACAGGCGGTAGAAGCCGGAATTCAGCCAAATATCAACAATGGCTTCCCATAATGCAGACATGTCTTTCCCTTCCTTTCACTGTTTCGGTCCGATTAAAACGGGCGCGTGTTATCCGCGACACCCGCCGCCGCCCATGCCGAGCGACCGCTTGCATCCTTGCGGGACACACTCTTCACCGCATAACGCTTGCCTTCGGGCGCCATCATTGCGACCGCTGCGGCAATCGCCGCCACCACTTCGCCGGGGATACCGCTTTGTACCACGGGAGCGGGAGCCGCCGCAGGCGCTTTCGCAGGAGCCGGGGCTGCTTTCGCGGAAGCATCCTTCTTCGTCTTCGGCTTGTTGATCATATCCATGATGAAACCAAACAGATAGAAGATACCGGTCAGCACAAGAAGCGTCGCCAACACAACCGCCAGACCGATGACCACGGTCATGCCGTCGGACACGACCAGCGACGAATCGGTCTGCGAAGCCGCAGTCTGAAAATCCGAAAAGCTCTGGAACATGCTGCGGAAGGATTCCGTCGAATTGAAGACCTCGGCGAATCTCTGAATAAACTCTTCGAAGCTGAACACTTCGCGATACTTTTCAATGATAGGCGTATAAAAACCGTAGCCACCCTCTTGAAAATACGCAATAAACTCGTCATAAGTGCTTGGCATCATACACGATACACCGTCCTTTGATGATTATAAAGTGCATTCGGAGAAACGGAAAATCCCATTCGCTCCCATATTAACTAGGAAGTATTATAAACTATTCTTTTCCAAAATGCAATGGATTAAGGACAAATTTTTGACGAAATTTTAACAAGTGACTTTTCAAACCGCGTTTTTTCTGTTATACTTTGTCCTGTTGATGAATAAATCTCATCGAAAGGGTGTTGAAACGTATGAAATATATTGTATTATTGTGTGACGGCATGGCAGATCGCCCGTTCGAGGCGCTCGACAGCCAAACGCCGATGGAAGCGGCTTACAAGCCGACCATGGACGCACTTGCCGCGAAATCGGAGCTCGGACTCGTAAAGACGGTTCCCGAAGGTCTCTCCCCCGGCAGTGACGTGGCAAACCTCGCGGTGCTCGGCTATAACGCCGCCGACTGCTATACCGGACGGTCGCCGCTGGAGGCCGCCAACATCGGCATCGACCTCAAGGACGACGACGTGGCAATGCGTTGCAACCTGGTCACATTGTCCGATGACGAGCCGTATGAAGCCAAAACGATTCTGGATTACTGCGCAGGCGATATTCACACCGCCCCTGCCGACGAGATCATTCAAAGCGTGCAGGCGGCGTTCGGCGGCGGTGAGTTTGATTTTTACACCGGCACGGCATACCGCCACTGCCTCGTGTGGCACGGCGGCAAAACCGCCATCGGCAAGCTGACTCCGCCCCATGACATCACCGGTCGCGTGATCGGCGAGTATCTGCCGAACGATCCGGCGGCGGCACCGCTTCTGGATATGATGAAAAAAAGCTATGAGCTTCTTAAAGACCATCCGACCAATCGCGCGCGCATTGCGCAAGGGCTGGCGCCTGCCAACGCGATCTGGCTGTGGGGTCACGGCACCCGCCCGCAACTGAAGGATTTCCAAAGCACCTACGGTGTTAAGGGCGCGATGGTGTCGGCAGTGGATCTGCTCAAGGGCATTGCGCGTCTCAACGGCATGACGGTGTGCGAAGTGGACGGAGCCACGGGTTATCTGGATACCAACTTTGAAGGCAAGCGTGACGCCGCCATCCACGCCCTTCAAAACGGACACGATCTGGTGTATATCCATCTGGAAGCCCCCGACGAATGCGGTCACCGCGGCGAGGCGGCGAACAAGGTCAAGTCGCTTGAGGAAATCGACAGCCGCGTGTTGCGCCCCCTGCTCGATACCCTCAACGCAACGGATGAGGACTACACACTGCTCATCTGCCCCGATCACCCCACCCCGCTGTGCGTCAAAACGCACACCAGCGATCCGGTCCCCTATCTGCTGTACCGTCGATCGGCAGAGACGGCAAGCGGCATTGACCGCTTCACCGAAGCCACCGCCGCTTCCACGGCCCGTTTCATTGAGCCGGGCTACACGATTATGGAACATATGCTGAAAGGCTGACAGATAAAAAAGCACGCTTAGATTTTCTAAGCGTGCTTTTTTATCGCTTGCTGTGAGCGAACGCCACCGCGGAGACTATGATCGGTGTCGCAATCAACGTTAAATCGAACTCCTGACCGCCGTTTACAACAAATACCACCGCGCGATTAATGCCGTTTATCGCCGACAGTACGGCGGTAGCGCATTCTATAATGTCAATAAACATACCCGGCGCATAGTTGAAACGTATCTGGAAATACAATACAAAAAACGTACCGATCCATATAATGGCACAGATAAATGTCGTGCGTAAAACCGTTTCCCACGTGCGGGCTGAATCCGCAAACACAAGGGATATAACCAGCAGAACAAAAGACACACACAGCGGCACGACTGTCGACACATATGTATTGCCGAATAGCCGATCCAGCAGTTTTCGCATACGCCCATTCCCCTTATCCGATGAATGCCCGACACTGCGGCGTTTTCTTAACGGGCTTTCGAGTCCGTTTCAGCTCTCGCAAAACAGAAAAGGCACCCGAAGGTGCCTTTTCTGTTTTGGAGCTGGTTGACGGACTCGAACCCCCGACCTGCTGATTACAAATCAGCTGCTCTACCAACTGAGCTAAACCAGCGAATTTGACTTGATTACTATAGCACATCCCACCACGTCTGTCAAGTGGTTGCCGCAATTTTTACAGGCAATCACACACAGATACAGCCGCGATTCATCCGCATGGATGCCCGCTTTCTTTGCGAACTGTTCCAAAAACAGCACACGAAAACTATCCATTTTATCCAATTGTATTTTAAGACAAATAATGGTATACTTTAAATAGATATATAGGGTTTTGAGACAAAAAGCGCAAAAAAAGGGGGGGCTTTATGAATACGATCTTTCGGGAAATCAAAAAAGAAGTCGTATTTTATGCCACGAAGCAACTGGATTACCCCGCGCACATTCATGAAGATATCGAGCTGGTTTATGTCCGAAACGGCGGCGGCATCGCCTTTTGCGACGGTCAGAAATACGAACTCGCGCCCCGCTCATTCTTCCTGGCATTCCCTAACCAGGTGCACCACTATATGGAATGCAACCGCGGGGACTATATCTTACTGATCCTCAAGCCTACCAGTCTGCTGAGCAATCACGACCTGTATCTGACCACCGCCCCGACCTCGGCGATGCGCACCTTTACCGAAGGCGAGGATGAGCACGTCTGCGACCTGTTGGAAATGGCGCTCGAGGAATACAACCGCAATGCACCCGATGCGGTGATCCAGGCGTATCTCACGGCATTTTTTGAAAAACTACTGACGTTTTATCAGATGGAAAAAGGCGTCACCGCCAGCGATACGGTGCTTCGCATCCTGCAGTATTGCTCCGCCCGCTTCAAGGAGGATATCTCCGTGACAGACGTGGCGCACGATCTGCACATCAGCAAAAGCACGGTGTCGCACATATTCGGCTCGCGACTGGGCATCGGATTCTGCGACCATATCAATTCCCTGCGGCTGACCCATGCGGTGTATCTGTTGCGCAACAAATCCCACACGATCACCGAGGTATCCGACATGGCGGGCTTCCCCACCACCCGCACCTTTAACCGTGTCTTCCAAAAACAATTCGGCATGTCCCCGTCGGCATACCGCAAAACGCTAACCACATAACCTTGCAGGCGACTCCGTTCGGAGCCGCCTGTTTGTATATGCATCTCCGATGCACGCCGATCCTTCATGCGACATATACTGTCATGCAGCCGCATGGTTGCATGACAGGAATGAAGGAGGAAAAAAATATGGCTACGTTTGTGAATCAGGCAACGCTGTCTTACAGCGGCGGCACGATCACCTCCAACATCGCGACCGGCGAAATCGTGGAAGTGCTGTCTGCCAACAAGACCGCGGTGTCTGACGAATATACGGCAGGATCCGACGTCACCTACGCGATCAACATCATCAACACGGGAGCTACCCCCTTTACGGGGCTGACCGTTACCGACGATCTCGGTGCGTACCCGTTCGGGCAAACGACGCTGCAACCGCTCGATTATCAGGACGGGTCGCTGACCGTGTTTGTCGACGGCGTGCTTGACCCCGCTCCCGCGGTGAGCAACACGTCGCCGTTGGTGATCAGCGGGCTGACCGTCCCTGCAAACGGTGTCACGACGGTGTTGTACACCGCCACGGTGAATGAATACGCCTCGCCCGCCGAAGCCGGCGAGATCACGAATACCGCCAATATCCGCGGCGGCAACACCGTGGATCTGACTGTAGATGAAACCATCACGGTTACCTCTCGCCCGCAACTCAGTATCACCAAATCCGTGTCCCCCACCATTGTGGACGAAAACGGCGAACTGACCTATACGTTTGTGATTCAGAACACGGGCAATGAAGCGGCTATCGCGACCGATAACATCGTTATCACCGACACGTTTGACCCGCTGTTGAGCAATCTGACCGTCACGTACAACGGCGCGCCGTGGAGTGAACCGACCGATTACACCTACGACGAAGTGAGCGGCGCGTTTGCGACCGTGGCAGGCGGTATCACCGTCCCTGCCGCCACCTACACGCAAAACCCGATCACCGGCGAGTGGATCGTCACTCCCGGCACGGCGACGCTGACTGTCACCGGCACGATTTAACCGAAAGACCGCCCGTTTCTCCTTGCGTGAGAAACGGGCGGTTATCTGTTCAGGTATGAGCATCGGCAATCAAAGCGAGCTTTTCGGCGCGACTCAGGCGTTTGATGGCGCATTCACGGCGAAGCGCTTCGGATTTGTCGGCGTATTCCTCGTGATATACCAGCCGGACCGGCAAGCGCGATTTTGTATACTTCGCGCCGTCCCCCGCATTGTGCGTTTTGACACGCTGTTCCAGATGAGGAGTATAACCGCAATAGAGCGAGCCGTCTGCACACTCCAGCAAATACACGTAATACAACGATCCCCCCACCTTTCATCCATTGATTGCTCATGAACGCCGATATGTCTTCATATCATTTCTCCAAAATCATAATAACGCGGATGGCCATATGGTTACCTTGTTCGCCGCAGATCCACTTGGCGTTGAAGAAATATTCCATTTCACCACTTCACAATACACACTACAAGCACAATCACAGCAGCGATTGCTTGAAAGATAATAACCAAATACAATATTCTATTTACATTCGGATGTCGCTTTCTGATTTTTCGCGTAATAAACATGATGACTATCCAAATAACGGCCAGCAAACTCGTCATAATCGTCACAGCGACAACGGGATTTGTAATTGTTTGATTTAAATAATCCTCCATTCTTTCAATAGACTGAATACCCTGAAACAAAAAATAAATCATCTTTAAAGCGATCGTTTCTAAAGCGGCCATATCACGCCCACCCCCAAATGGATGCTGTTTCTCGTCCTGCTCTTTCAATATCCTATCCAACTTCTATTCCGAAACCAATTACAAAATAAAAGTCGTAACCTTAACTCCCACGAATATCAAAATCAAATTTTCTTGCGTCTCTTTTATTATACGCGTATTTGGT
Source organism: Acutalibacteraceae bacterium (assembly GCA_045540655.1). GTDB lineage: Bacteria > Bacillota > Clostridia > Oscillospirales > Acutalibacteraceae > RGIG1959. The sequence goes on along the minus strand of JAZQHP010000104.1, from coordinate 11,568 downwards.
GACGTCGTCAAGCCAGCACAAGGTAAGCCCGCGGACAATCGTCCGCGGGCTGTTTTGGGCAGTTGCAATCGAAAGGATTCACCAATCCTCAACACAAGGAACTGTCCCCTATGCTACGGTGTTCGGCTAACAGTTTTCCGGCTTTTCGTTATGCTTCAGGTCCGCGTTCAACCTCTGTCATTTCGACGCCCCATTCTTTCAGTTTTGCACGAAACTTTTTCTCGTTAACCTCATACGGCGTCGGATACTCTCTTAGATACATTGGCGATTTACCGCTAGAGTACGGTGACGGAAAGCATATAAACACAAACGTTAATGGATGAAAGAGTGAACTATACAGATGCCCATTCATTAACTTTGGTATTCTGACTTTTTTTGGATAGAATTCCGCCGCACAAATGACATTCGTTTTTGGAGGAGTCAGCATTGCCCCTTTATAATGCGCATATTGTTTAAGTTTCAGTTCGCCCCAGCAATAATGCTTTTGATACCGCCACCAACAAACGGTATATCCTGTTTCATCCATAATGATTGTGCGTGTTGTGGCGATAATATAAGGAACACCAAGAAGAATACTTCCCGCAAGCAGAGGAAAGAAAAAATAACCAACCACCTCAGGCGCACGAACATAGAAAGTTGCACTAAGAACAATACTGATAGAAACTAAGACAACCTCTATAATCAGATGATCCAATGTATATTTACCGGATTTGATAATCATAAAACGCACCCCCAAATTATCAAGTTACATACGTATTGTATCATAAACATCTGCAATAAGCAACTTTCAGTGAAATTTGGGGGTGTCCGGGGAAGCATCGTGCTTGCGCGCCACAGGACGTTACGTATGCCGCCTACGCCTGCAGGTGATTGTTTGTCGAAGGTGTCGCATTTTTAAACGCGGGACGATTACCCGTAAATACTGCGTTACACGGGATTTTTTGCCCTATATTTCAAAAACAATCCCCAAATAATCCCCAAAAACGATTTTTCCAAAAAAACAACACCGCAGAAACGGCTCTACAAAGCCATTTCTGCGGTGTTGTTTCTGGTCGGAGTGTCGGGATTTGAACCCGAGGCCTCTTGGTCCCGAACCAAGCGCGATACCAAACTTCGCCACACCCCGAAATATACGAACGGTCGTCCGCGCTAACGGACGACCATTAGTATATAGGAAATTGTGAAAAAATGCAAGTGTTTTTCGCAAAATTCTTTAAGAAATTTTACACTTCTTAACGAACAGGCGTCTGATCCTTCAAAATCGCCTTGCCGCGCTTGTTACGGATCAGATAACGTGGGCGTCCTTTCACCTCTTCGTAGATCTTCGAGATATACAAACCGATGATGCTCAGGCTGATCATAATACAGCTTCCGATAAACAGTTGCAGCAAAATGACCGTCGGGAAACCGCCCGCCGCGTTGCCGATGAAATACATCACCAGCGTCTGGATACCCAGCACCACTGCCGCGACCAGCATCAGCAAGCCGATCCAGAACACAAAGAACAACGGTGCCGCTGTATACGATGTGATGGAGTTCACCGCCAGGCGCATCAGGCTCTTAAACGTCCATTTGGTTTCGCCGCCTGCACGCTCTGCCACTTCAAACGGCATCGCATAGCGTTTGAAACCGACCCACGCCGACAGGCCACGGAAAAACGTGTTACGTTCGGGCATCTGCTTCCACGCATCCAGCGCCGCGCGATTCATGAGTTTGAAATCGGATGCGACACCGATATCGATCTTGGTGGACTTTTTAAAGATTTTGTAGAAGGTCATCGCCGCGATTTTGGATCCCAGCGACTCCTTGCCGCGGTCGATTTTTACGCCCTCGACCACGTCGTAGCCCTCTTCCTGCCACAGGCGCACCATTTCGGGGATATACTCGGGCGGATGCTGTAAATCAGAATCCATCACAACAACCGCATCACCGTCGGCATTTTCCAGAGCGGCACACAGTGCCAGTTCTTTTCCGAAGTTGCGGGACAGCTGGATGATGGAGACCTGCTCAAAATCCGAGGCAAGGCGCTCCATTTCCGACCAGCTCTGATCCTTCGAGCCGTCATCCACCAGCAAAAACTGATGCTCAATGCCGGCATCGGCAAGGACCTTGTCCGCGGTGCACACATTGTTATAGATAAATTCGCCTTCATTATAAACAGGCATAATTACGGTGATCATTTGGCGGTCGACTCCTTTGCGAAGGGGTGGGTCAGCACGGTCATAAAGCTTTTGCCTGTGTCGCGCGCTTTGAGGTAAACCTGCAACAACAGCAGTGCCACCAGCGAGAAGACGCTGAGCAACACGCCGCGGACCAGACCGACAGGACGGAAGTTCATCTCGATGTCGTGGTCGCCGGGCTCCAGATCAATCGCCAGAAGCGCACCGTTGAGCGGGAAGGTCTCTACCTTCTTGCCGTCCACCTTCACCGTCCAGCCCTTGTCAAACTCCACAGAGGTGCACATGACACCCGCTTCGTCCACGTGGATCGTGCCGTGCAGACTGCTGTCGTCAAAGCGATCCACTTTCAGGGTGTTCTTCTTGAGGATCTCGATATCGCGTTCAAACACGTCGGTGTTCAGCGCCATCACATAGATGTTGCCCTGGCACGCCATGTCGGACGTGATGGTCACGGTAACCTGCTGACCCGCCTCAAGATGACCGGCGTCGATGATATACGGCTGGTAGGTGGTGACACCCCAGCTGCGATCGGCGGCAGAGGCGTTGATGCTCTTCGCCGCACGGCAATCGACATAAATATAATACTCATCCGCGACATCGGGAGTGGCGGTAAAGACCGCGGTGTTGGCACCGTTGATGCTGAAGTTCACCGTGCTGTTCATCGTGGCAATGGTATCATTGAGAGACACCACAGGCAACGCACGATAGACATCCTCGGTGGTGCCGGTCATAGTCTTGTACAGCTTGTTCTGAGTGCCGAACGTGTTGTAATAGCACTCGGAGTCAATGCCGTTGTCACCCGCGCCGTAGAACGCATCGGCACTGTGGAAGTCCTTGACAGCATCCTTGACCATATAGCCGAGCGGCAAGGCATACGGATTTTCGTAGAGACGATAGCGGGAGTCGCCCACCGACACCTCTTGTCCGAGTCCGACCAGCTGGGGATGCTCCGCTACATAGGATTCCTTGGCAACGTATTTTATGCCCATCATGGCGTCCGCTGTGGGAATCACGCTCTGATACAGCTGACTGTTGACACCGTTGACATCGTAGCCGATACTGCCCATGAAACGGGTCATATTATACGAACCACTCGAAGCAAACACGGTGATGCCGCGATAGTCAAAGAGAGCCGTATCCGCAGTAGTGCGGCGAGGCAGGAATTCCATGCGATAGAAATCGCCGTCGGCGGCTTCGTCGCCGATGAGTTCCATCTGATCGACCGTCGCCTGCACCGCTTTGGTGACATCGTTGTCCAGATAGGAATCGTGAGCCGTGTAGTGCTCGTTGTTGTTCATCATTTTGAAGGTCGACGTGGCGTTGAACAGCATTTCCACCGTCACAACCACCAGCAACGACAGGTACGCCGCACGGACAAGCAGTTTACGGCGACCGGTCAGGAAGATGATGACCGCATAAATCGCAATCAGGAGGAAGCTGACATAGATGGAAGCCAGCGACAGATCCTCCGCGCCGAAGTGCTCTTCGATAATGAGGTAAACCGCAATGCCGAATACCGACAATGCCAGCGGCTTCGGCTTGATATCACGGATACGGTACAGCACGTCCGCCGTGATGAGCAGCATCACAAAGCTGACCAGGAACGAATAGCGATACGGCAGATCGTTCGGCGAGTGGAAACCGTGCCACGCCAGATCCAGTTGCGTAAAAATCAGGCTGAGGAGCATCACGAGCATCAGGCCGAGATACGTCAGACGGCGGCGAAGCGGAATGGTCGACAGCGACGCAAAGAGCGGCAGCGCCAGAATCGCCAGAACGCCGCAGTAAATGTTGGGAAGATTGCCCGAACGGATCGTCGGCTCCACGCCATACAGACTGCGACCGAGGATCTCGTAGAAATCAAAGTTGGTTTGCAGGAAATTTTCGATCATTCTCGACAGATTTTCCATCAGCGATCCGCTCGATGCCGAGGTCGAAGACAACGACAGGAAGGTCGGCATCAGAATAAACATCGACAGACCGCCGCCCAGCGCCGAGCCGATCACAAAGCGTGCCAGACCGACCCAGTTCTTCGACGCACTGCGATGAGCGCGGATCAGGAACACGAGGTAATACAGCACCAGGAACACGCAGATCATGAAGCCGATATAGTAGTTGGCATAGAGTGTATACGCCAGCGTCAGCACATAGAGCAGATACTTACCGGTACGCATCATATGCTCAAAGCCCAGGATGACCAGCGGCAGGCACATCACGCAGTCCAGCCACATGATATCCCACGAATACGCCAGCATATACATCATCAGCGCATACATGACGCCGATAACCACCGACGAGAAGTTGCGACGCTTATAGATATACTGCACACAAAGGGTCATGAAGGCGCCCGTGAGCATCATTTTGATCAGCGTGATGAGCAGAATGCCTTCGGCAAGAAACGCCTGCGGGAACGCGAGCAGCAACAGATTCAGCGGGCTTGCCAGATAGTAAGCAAACAGCGGAATAAAGCTGGTGCCGGTGCCGACTTCGAACGAATACAACGGACTGCCGCCGTGGAGAAGCATGTCACGAAGCTGTGCAAGCATAGGCGCGTACTGATGGTGCATATCTACGATCATCGCGCTCTTCTCACCCACCGGCCACATGCCGATGCACATATACGCCGCCGACATCAGCAACAGCGTCAGCAAGCCGCCGAACACAGGCATCAGCCAGGCAGGCGCCGTTTTGCCGAAGCGCTGAATCTCATGCAGCTGATTGACCAGCCAGATGGTGACAACACCGCTGATAATCAGTCCGGTAAGCAGCGGGAACAGCATTTTCTGTATCGGCGTAGTCAACGTTTCCTCATTTCTCGCAATCAGGAAAAAGAGCAAGCCCACCGCCGCAAACACCACGCACAGCAGCGGAATCACCAATGAGTTTTGCGACTTTTCCGCCACCGGTTTCGGGGACGGAGCCGTCGGTCGTTCAACGGGCGTTTCCGTCATCGGCGCGGGAGCCTCCGTCGGCGCCACGGCTTCGGGAGCGTGATCGTTTTGTAAATCGATCTGACGATCTTCCATAGTTTTCGTTCCTTTCTTATATAGAATCTGCAGTCATTCTCAAGGATATTCTAAACCGCTCAAGCAATCGTAATACGCTCGACCTGAACGGTATGTCCGGTTTTATCATCCAGGGTAAACAGCACAGCGTTCATCGCCGTCTCGCCTTTGACCGCCGAAAAACGCACCGGCAATTTGCCTTTCATTTTGGCAATCGCCTGTTCGGGCTCAATGCCCAGCACCGACTGCACGGGGCCGGTCATGCCGACGTCCGTGATAAAGCCCGTACCCGCCGGCAAAATCTGCTCGTCGGCGGTCTGCACATGGGTATGCGTGCCGAACAGTGCCGATATGCGTCCGTCCGCATAAAAGGCAAGCGCCTTTTTTTCGGCGGTCGCTTCCGCATGGAAATCCACAATGCAGAATTTCGGAGCAGAAAGTGCTTTCAGTTCACGATCCAACGTTTCAAACGGACACGTCAGCGGATCCATATACACCAGCCCCATCAGGTTGATAACCGCTACCTGATAGCGTCCGCGGTCCACAACGCAGGAGCCTTTGCCGGGCGCCGAGGACGGGAAGTTTGCCGGACGAAGCAGAAACGGATGCTCATCCAGAACATCATACAGCTCGCGACGGCGAAAGATATGGTTGCCGCCCGTGACTACGTCAGCACCGCTGTCCAGAATCGTCTGAAATGCCACCGGCGTCAGTCCGTTCCCGTCGGCGGCATTCTCACCGTTGACGATGCACACATCCACCTCATATTGCCGCTTGACGGCAGGCAAGACCCTGCGCAACAATTGGCAGCCCGGCGTGGCGACCACATCGCCGATACATAAAATACGCATTCGGGTTCTCCTTCTCGGGCATCCGCTTAATCGATATCGTTGCCGAGATCTTCCAGCAGTTCGTCCAGCTCGCTGAGCAGTTCATCCACACCCTGCGGTTCATCGGGAATAGGCGCGTTGACCTGCTTGGGATCGATCTGATGCGCAGGCGACACCGATTCGGATTCCAGCTGTGCGATCGCTTCGGGATCGCCTTCTTTCGCACGGAAACGCTCGCGTTCCTCGCGGGTGAGATCCGATTGTTCGTCATGCTCCAGAAGCACGGGCGGATCCACGGCCTCTTTATCGGAGCCGTCGCCCGTTCCCACAACCACTTCCGATGTGGGCGCGAGCATAACTTTTCTCGTAACGTCCTTGGCGTCGTTGTCCTGTTCGGAATCGATCGTCGCCTTGCGGCGGCGAAGCGCGAAGAAGACAATCAGGAAGATACCTGCCGCCACCAGCACCAGACCGATGCCGCCGAACACAATCAGAAGCGCCGGCGTCTGCATCACCGAGTTGACCGCACCGCCGTTGCCGAAGCCGACCACCGCCAGTGTCTGGAAGCGTTTGATGGAGAACTTCAACATGCCGTCGACGGGTTTGATCTGCAGGTAGGAATCGATGCCGCTCGTCGTGCATACGCCGATGGCGATCTTCTCGCAGTTGGCAAGCGCCGCCGGAACAGGCATCTCAATCGTGTACATGCTGTCGGTCGGCTCGAGCTCGACGCGGTTATCGCCGTCGATATAAATCATGTGAAGATCCATGGCAAAGCCCTTGACTTCGTCGTTACCGTAGGATGCAAAGTTTTCATCGGCATTTTTCGCCGCCACGATTATGTCCTGTGTAGCGGCGGCCGCGTTATAGTTCAACTGAAGATGGAGCGTCGCCTGCAGTTCGCTGACCAGTGACGCGTAATGCGCTTTATCCATCCACAGAAGCGATTTGCTGTTCCATTCCGCGCCGGTAGTCTGGGACACACCGACCAGCGCCGCATCCACGTCCACACCGACGCCGACACGGTTGCCGTCCTCTTTCATGGTGGTGGGTGCAACAGACAGCTTCGACGCCGCATCCCCTACGACATCCACAGCCGTCGTCTGTGTCGTCTCGGGCTCGGTGACGGTCGTTTCGCCTTCCGTCGTCGGAGCGGTGGTTTGCGTATCGGTCTGATCGGGCGCCGTCGTCGTTGTCGTCGGTTCGGGAGCGGCGGTTTCGCCCGTCGGCGTCACCTTCATCGAGCAACCGACAAACACCGTGCCGGCGTACTCGCCGTCCACCGCTTTGACAACCACATCCGTCGCATCGGCGGGAATCGTCGACGCAAACACCGCCACACCGGTCATATCGGTGATGAGCTGTTCCGCCACCTGACCGTCAATCGTCAGGGATACGGGCCACATCGACACCACGCCGCCGCGATTATCCAGCAACTGCACTTTCAAGCCGCTGTCCTGCGGTGTGAGTTCCATGGAAATAAAGATATCGCCTGCCGCTTCGGTGGTTTCGGTCGTTTCCTCATCGGGAACCGCACCGACAGCAACCGCCGATGTCAGAAGCAACAGCGCACAAAGCGCCATGATGAACCATTTTTTCACAACAACAACCCCTTTTCGGATTTGCCGATTCATGATTTGGCATTTTTAGGCATACTATATGTATTTTATATATTATATCATAGTTTTCTGCCCTTGTAAATCAAAATCCGGCGAAAGATTGGAAAAGTTTTCGCAGGAATGCATGTTTTTTTAAAATAAAATAAAAAATTTCGAAAAACCCTCTTGACAAATCGGGATTTTTGCAATAATATATACAAGCACCGAAACGGCGCACACATATTTGGGGGCGTAGCTCAGCTGGGAGAGCGTACGGTTCGCATCCGTAAGGTCGAGAGTTCGATCCTCTTCGTCTCCACCAAAATTGACAAGCTTCGAAAGAAGCTTGTCGAATTTACTTTTTATGATTGACTCTTCACTTTTCATTCTTATCTTAAGAAACTATCCCTTAATAATAAAATCAACAGATTTTGCACTGAATGTGATAAAGGAGAATGTAACATGATATTTCATTTTGATGTTCTTTCTAAAGAGTTTAGAATGTTTTATGAGGCTTTTTCTCCGGATACTTATGGCGTGTCTATGGGGCGTGCTGCGGAACACGTTGCGGTGGATTTTGATAACCTTTCAGACGAAGAAAAGGAGTTAATTAACGAATGGTTCTTAGAACTTTTCGGCGAAGAAAAAGAGTATTACGGTATCCCTTATCTTTGGGTTGTTGAAAAACTGAATGATAAACGCTTTATTCCGTTAGTGAAAGGCTATTATAAAAGATTAAAAAAACGACACAACAAAATAGTTGAAACAAACATACGCGGCAAAACCATCCGGGCACGCTCAAATTTTACAAGTGAGTTAGTTATGTGCAAAAAAGTTCTAAAAGCGCTGAAATCCAAACAGACATAATGTGTAGCTTTCGAACATATAGGTTGAAAATACAAGGGCATCCAATCGGTGCTCCCTTTCTGAAAAGCGACAGGTTTTAAAAGAAGCCTGTCGCTTTTGTTTTATACCCCCCACTAAAAGAGCGAATTTTTTGTTTTGATCTCTTTGAGCGATAAACGGTATCGCATATTCTGAAAAAATCCGCACACACTCACCGTACACACTCAAAACAGAGAGGATGAATCGCATGAAACGTCAATGGATCGCCGTGATCGCCGTACTGTGTATGCTGATTTCGCTGACCGCTTGCGGCAAAACCGGCGGCGATGCCGCTACCGACAGTGAAGCCGTAACGGTGCGGTATCTGAACTTCAAGCCGGAGATCGCGTCCGTATATCAGGATATTGCCGCCGCTTATGAGCAGGAGACCGGGCAACGGGTGATCGTGGAAACCGCCGCCAACAACACCTACGAACAGACCCTTGCCGCCAAAATGGCCACCTCCGACGCCCCCACCATCTTCCAGGTCAACGGACCGCGCGGGTATGCCAACTGGGAACGATACTGTGCGGATTTATCGGACACGGCACTTTATCAGCATCTGTCCGATCCCGCACTGGCACTGACCGTAGACGGACGTGTATACGGAATCCCGTATGTCGTGGAAGGATACGGCATCATTTATAACAACGCGATCATGGATCGCTACTTCGCCCTTGACGATCGCCAGACCGAAGTCAACACGGTGGATGAGATCCGCAATTTCAAAACGCTGAAGACCGTGGTCAGCGATATGCAAAACCATAAAGACGACCTCGGTATCCGCGGTGTATTTGCCGCCACATCCCTGAAGCCTGGCGACGACTGGCGCTGGCAGACACACCTCGCCAACATTCCGATTTACCGGGAATTTGCCGACCGTAAAGCCGATCTGACGGGTGATGACATCAAGACGATCACGTTTGAACACGCCGATAAATATAAAAACATCTTCGATCTGTATCTGAATCATTCCACCGTCGATCCGCGCACCCTCGGCACCCGCATTGTCGATGAATCGATGTCGGAATTTGCGCTCGGACAATGCGCGATGGTGCAAAACGGCAACTGGGCATGGAACCAGATCAAGGATCTGGAAGGCAACGTGGTCGCCGAAGAGGATATCCGCTATCTGCCGATCTATATGGGGCTGGAGGGCGAAGAAAACCAGGGACTTTGCATCGGCACGGAGAGCTTTTTATGCATCAACAGCAAAGCCGACGAAGCCGAACAGACCGCCGCCGCCGATTTCCTGTTCTGGTTGTTTTCCAGCGAAACCGGCAAACGCTACGTCACCGAACAGCTCAACTTCATCGCTCCGTTTGACACGTTTGATGCCGACGAGCGTCCGAACGACCCGCTCGCCAAAGAGGTGCTTCGCTATCTGGAGCGCGAAGACCTGACGGCGATTCCGTGGCAGTTCACTATCTTCCCCGGGCAAACCTTCAAAAATGATTTCGGCGCCGCCCTTCTGCAATACGCCCAGGGCACCCGTTCCTGGAGTGATGTCAAGGACTATGTGGTGACACGCTGGAATGAAGAAAGTGCTCTGCTGTAATTCTTGAAACGAAAGGAGCGTTCGGATTGCAACGATCGATCAAGCCGTATTTTCCTGTATTTGTAATGCCGACGCTGATCGCTTTCGGTGTGGCGTTTGCGGCGCCGTTTCTCATCGGACTCTATCTGTCGTTCACGGATTTTGCAACGGTGACCGACGCGCAGTTTGTCGGTCTGGAAAACTATATCCGTGCATTCACAGCGGACCGGAACTTTGTCAGCGCCCTGCAGTTCACCGTATCCTTCACGCTGGTATCGGTCATCAGCATCAACGGCATCGCGTTTGCGCTGGCACTGGCGCTGACAGGGAACTTGCGCGGCACCAACACCTTTCGCACGATTCTGTTTATGCCCAATCTCATCGGCGGTATTGTACTGGGGTATATCTGGAATCTGCTCATCAACGGCGTGCTCGGGTGGTTCGGCGTGGATATCACCTACGACGCATCCTACGGCTTCGTCGGACTTGTGTTGCTGGTCAACTGGCAACTGATCGGCTATATGATGGTCATTTATATCGCAGGGCTGCAAAACATCCCGCCCGAATACACGGAAGCGGCATCCATCGACGGCGCCTCCCGCCTGCAGATCCTGCGGCATATCACCCTGCCGTCGGTGATGCCGTCCATTACCATCTGCACCTTTCTCACACTGACCAACTGCTTTAAAGTATTCGACCAGAATCTTGCCCTGACGGCGGGCGCTCCCGGGCGGGAGACCGCTATGCTGGCGCTGGACATTTACGACACCTTTTACGGACGCAACCTGTCCTGGCAGGGCGTCGGGCAAGCCAAAGCCGTTGTATTCTTTCTTATTGTCGCCGTCATCGCCTTCGTGCAGTTACGGCTCACTTCACGAAAAGAGGTGGACGCATGACTTCCTCCCGACGCAACGATTGGTTGCTGACGGCACTGCTGACACTGGTGTGCATTCTGTTTCTGATTCCGCTTGCTCTCGTGCTGATCAACTCGTTCAAATCCAAATTCACCATCTTAAGCACTCCTTTTATGCTGCCCGATACCGACACGTTTGTGGGCTTCGCCAATTATCTGAAAGGCGTACGCACGTCAGGCTTCTTCGGTGCGATGGCACGTTCGCTGTTTATCACGATCGGGTCGGTGGGGCTGATCGTCCTCGGCTCCTCTATGACCGCGTGGTATCTGGTGCGCGTCAAAACCACCCTGACGCGGCTCATCTACGGCGCCATGATCTTCAGTATGATCGTCCCGTTTCAGATGGTGATGTATGCGATGGTGTTCGTTGCTGATCGGCTGTCGCTCAACAATCCCTTCGGGGTATTGCTCCTCTATCTCGGCTTCGGTGCGGGGCTGTCGGTCTTTATGTTCAGCGGTTTCATCCGCGCGATCCCGAAGGAACTCGAAGAAGCCGCCACCATTGACGGATGTCACCCGCTTCAGATGTTTTTTCGGGTCATCTTCCCTGTTTTGCGTCCCATCACCGTGACCGTAGCGGTGCTGAACGCCATGTGGATATGGAACGACTATCTTTTGCC
>JAZQHP010000103.1:0-3642 GCA_045540655.1 Acutalibacteraceae bacterium | reverse complement strand
AACCCCGAAGTCACCGCGGGCGGTAACGCGCTGAAGTACTATGCGTCGGTACGCCTGGACGTGCGCCGTACCGAGACGCTCAAGGTCGCCGGTCAACCGGTCGGCTCGCATACGCGTGTGCGTGTTGTGAAGAATAAGGTGGCGCCGCCCTTCAAAGAGGTGGAGTTTGATATCATGTACGGCGAAGGCATCTCCCGCGTCGGCGAGGTGCTGGATCTGGCGGTGGAGCTGGATGTGATCCAGAAGGCAGGCGCGTGGTTCTCTTATAAGGATGCCCGCATCGGTCAGGGTCGCGACAACACCAAGGAATTCCTCAAGAACAATCCCGAGATCATGGCGGAGGTGGAAGAGCGCATCCGCGAAAAGATGAAGGAGCGTCAGGAAGCGGCGCGCCAGAAGAACGCCCCTGCCAAGCCCGCCGCGGTGGAAATTCCGATTTCCGATGCACCGCGTGTGACGGCGGCGATGGCGAAAGCAAGCATTGACATTGTGGTGGACGACGAATAATCCACCGATACACGGTACATACTGTAAAGCGCAAAGGATGCTCCTTTGCGCTTTACTTTTATAAAAAATGAGGTGGACGACCGTGGAGAGACGGCATCAACCGCTTGAAGAGCCCAAAAAGTCTCCGATCGATGTGGCGGGAGTGATCTGGGGCAAGGAGCAAGCTCCCTATGCTACGCAGGCGATTTCCGACAGCACCTTTCGGGATCGGGCGACCGGACGCGCGATCCCGCGAGAGGACTGCGTCAAGGAAGCCAAGGACTGGGTAGACTTCAACGAAAAATAAACCGACTGAACAAAAGACAACCCGACCGTGCATGATGCGCGGTCGGGTTGTCTTGTTAATACATCAGAATACATACGAGATGCCGGTCGAAAGCGGTAACAGGCGGTCGCCGAGAGTATCCTTTAAAAAGGCAAAGGCGGCATCTCCCGTGCAGTGCCCGCTGTAGTATTGACAGGGGAAGGAAGCAAGGGTTTCGGCGGCGTGCGCGAGGGTGTCGCGGTCGGCTTGCGGGTCGAGCTTCATGAAGTGAAAGCCGCCGATGAATACGTCGGGTCTCAGAGCTTCCATCCAATTGAGCACGCCGCGGTGCGAGCATCCGCTGACAAGAATGCGCCGCCCGTCCGTATGCTCGATCCACAGGCATTGCTCATGGTCGAACGGATCGGGCACCAACCGATTGTCGCGACGGACGGTCAGTCCGTATGCCTGCGACGGTTTGTGCAGGGGACAATATGCCGAGGCGAGCACGGTGATGCCGTCGGCGATGAGGGCGCGGTCGTGCACAACGCGCAACCGCGGGTGCCCTTTCAGCGTCGGATCCAGTCCGATATAGCGCTCGTCACCGTTATAATGTGCCCCGAAGGCGCTATCGGACAGGTACACGGGCGCGGTGGCGTTTCGCTCAAGAAAAGCAGGGATCCCGCCGCCGTGATCGTAATGCCCGTGGGACAGCACTGCCGCATCCACGGTATCAAGCGCCTCGCCGAGCATGGCGGCGTTGCGGGCGAAGGCATCGCTTTGCCCGCAGTCAAACAGCACCCGTGCGCCGTTGACATCGAGCAATAACGACAAGCCGTGTTCCGCGGTCAACCGCGGGTCGACTGTGGTATTTTCTGTCAATACCGTCACTCTCATGGGGATCCCTTCCTTTCGGTATATTGTCAGTATATCACAAAGACTGTGTGCGGTCAAACGCCGTTCGCCGGCGTCGCGGATAAACGACGGCGAAAAGCAACGAAAATGGTCGATAAATACATATAATGAATTGACAAATTATACAGAAATATGGTAAAATAAATCCGTTATTTATAATAATGGAACGCACGTACAACGATCGGCGTTCCGTTGTAAATTTATTAAAGTATTAAAGTGAGGTAAAGGACAATGACTGCTTCGGAAGTATTTAAAACGATTTGCGACACGTTGGACGGCATTGACTGGATGTATAATGCGTATGAACAGGAGATGCGTGTTGTGACCGGCATGAAAGGAGAGGACATTCCGATCAACATCACGTTCACGATCAATGACAGTGCGAAGGTGCTGATGGTGTATTCGGTGATGCCTTTTGATGTGAAACCCGAGAAACGGGTCGAGATGGCGATGGCGGTTTGTGTGGCGAACGATAAACTGGTCAACGGCGTGTTTGATTATTCGCTGGAAGACGGCACGATCGCGTATCGCATGACCGAAAGCTATGACGATTGTCAGTTCGGCGCCGATTGTATCATGTATTTCGTGCGTTGCCTGACCTCGACCGTGGATGCGTTCAACGACCGCTTCTTCGCGCTCAACGAAGGTCAGTTGTCGCTGGAAGAGTTTATGAAAAATCCCGTTTGATTTCGATCGGTTTTATAAAGGAGGAATGTGGTTATGGCACAGGCAAAAGAAGTTTACGAACTGATTTGTTGCGCGCTGGATGCACGCGAATGGACGTATGAAACGGATGCGGAGCGCTTGCTGGTGAAACTGGACGTCCACGGCGAGGATCTGATGATGAAGGTCACGTTTGTGGTAGATGAGCAACGCGGCGTGATGTCGGTACTTTCGCCGATGCCCACGCACTTCAGCGTGGAAAAACGCGTGGAAGGGGCTTTGGCGGTGTGCGGTGTAACGTATAAATTGCCTATCGGCGGCTTCGATTATGATATTGAAAGCGGTCGTGTAGCGTTCCGCGCCAACATGTATTTTGAAGACGGCACGATCGGTGTCGGCAAGATTCAGCAACTGTTGTCTTTCTCGTTGCAAGTGATCGACGAGTACAACGATAAGTTCCTGGCGTTTGACAAGGGCTATCTCTCGTTGGAAGATCTGGTCCGATAAATTGCTTATACAATGACAAAAGCTCCGAAGGTATTCGGGGCTTTTTGCACCCGATGCCGACGATAATTCTGATCTCTGAGGTGATAACAATGGCAGATATGGCATTGAGCAAACGATTGACACAGATTATGGATATCGTTCGCTCCAAGTATGTACAACCCCTGACGGTGGAGCATTTTCTGACGATTATGCTGGAAGTGCTCAAGAAGGAAGGAACAACGGACGACGAACTCGCGCAGGTGCAACAGGTGCTGGAGGCGAACAACATCAACCCTGACAGCATGCACGCCTACATGGAAGGTGAGGTTCAGTCACCTACGCTGGGCGATATGGACCGCGTGCTGTATATGCAGCGTAAGATGCTCGAGGCGAAGGTGGCGGCAAAAGCCAACGGCGAGAGCACGCTTACGCTTCCGCTGTTGCTCAGCACCATTCTGAATGCTCCGAGTGACTAGGTGCGTGCCGCTATGGAGGAAAAGCCTGCAGCAAGTGCGTCGGAAGCGGACAAACCGGCGACGGATAAGCGCAAACCGATCGATAAAGCGTCTTTAGCCGCAGGCCTTGGTGACGTTATTGCCGCGATATCGAGCGGTACGCCGATTGCATCCAAAACAGCGGAGGAGATGCCTGTAGCACCGTCCGAAGGCAAACCGACCGATACAACCGATACATCGGCAAAGAAGAAAAAGCTCGATGCCCTGGTGAAGGATATTCAGCGTATCCGCCGCGAGGTGCGGGATAAGGTCAAGGGACAGGATCACGCGATCGACACCTTCCTGTCCGGCTATTATCAGGGCGAAGTCGCC
>JAZQHP010000102.1:0-3396 GCA_045540655.1 Acutalibacteraceae bacterium | reverse complement strand
GCGTATGACGCGTGCTTCAACGAGGACGGCGCTCTGCTCGTGACGGCTGTTAAGCTGTACGCGACCTCTGCGGATTACACGGTCACGATCGATCCTGCGGTGACCATCCGCTCGCTCGACCTGCTCTACAACGAGTTCGTTCCCGAAGAGCCCGAACCCGAACCCCCCGTTGAGCTCGGCGACGTGACCGGCGACGGCATCGTCGACATGATGGATGCGTTCCAGGTCTTCAATGCGGCTTCCAGCGGTAACGTTTCCGACGCTATCCAGGAGGCGGGCGACATGAACGGCGACGGCGTTGTCGATATGATGGACGCGTTCGCGGTGTTCAAAATCGCTTCCGGCTCGTAATCCGATGCCGATCCTATCAGTCATAAACTGATTCCAACCCCCGACGGAAAATCCGTCGGGGGTTTTCCTTTTGTGCGGTGTGGTAGCGGTCAAGCCTTGGCTCCCTTTACACAAGGAGGGCAAGACGGCGGGAGTCCCTAAAGGGATTTCCTTCGGTCACTGCCCCCGCCCTACGTGGTTGGCAGAAGATGGTTCCTGTCCTCCCCGTAGGGCACGACCTATGTGTCGTGCCGATAGCATTGACATTGGTTTGTGCAAGCGGATCATTGAGGGTGCCGACCCCTACAGAGGTTCATCCGCGTCATACTTAGCGAAGTCCCCTGTGAGATCCGTTCGACTACGCGCGCTTTGCGCGCTCCGCTCAGAATGACGCACAGGGGACGCAGTCGAATGTATCTGCGGATGAACCGTATCATGCAACGGCACACGAGGGCGTTCCCTACGTGGTCGGCAAGGGTGTGTGCGTTGGTGCCGGCGGAACATTGTGCGGTTTTTCTTCAAAATACGGTGGTAATTCGTCGATGGATATGCTATAATACAGGCAAGACAATCCTATCCCCGAAAGGGCGGTGTAAGCCATGGGATATACCAAAATCGACTTGATGGACGATCTGCGGACCATGGGCATTGATCCGCACGGCACGCTGCTGGTGCACTCCTCTCTCAAAGCCATCGGCGATGTCGAAGGCGGCGCGGACACAGTGCTTGACGCGCTGTGTGAATACATGAAGGACGGTCTGCTTGTCCTTCCGACCCACACCTGGCGGCAAATGAACGAGACTTACACGGTGTTTGATTCCCGCACAGAGCCGTCCTGCGTCGGCTATCTGACCAATTGCTTTATGGCACGCGACGGTGTGGTGCGATCGCTTCACCCCACCCATTCGGTCGCCGCTTTCGGGCGAGACGCACAAACCTACACCGCGGGTGAAGAAGGCACCACCTCTCCCTGCCCGCGTCACGGCTGTTGGGGAAAACTGTACGACCGCAAGGCGAACATTTTGTTTATCGGATGCTCACTCAAGTGCAACACCTATCTGCACGGCGTGGAAGAATGGATCGATACGCCGAACCGCCTGAATCCCACGGCGCAGGCGTTCACGGTCATCGATGCCGACGGCGCATCCCACACGGTATGGCAACACCGTCACCATACATGGGATCCCGTGGTGGATCCGTCGGAGCATTACGACAAGATGGAACCGCTGTTTGTCGCGGGCGGCGCGGTGCGTTACGGTACCTTCGGCGACGCGCGGTGTGTGATCGGCGATGCTGTTAAAATGGCGGATATCACCATTCCCTGCTTGCAACGCGACCCACATCTGTTTGACGATGACACGCCGATCGAGGGCGTGTAACACGATACATTTTTATTCATCGGGAGGTTTCTATTATGGCAATCTGTGGTTTCGGCAAAGTATCCTTGAACGGTACCTATCTGCAATTCTGGCCGTTCGGCTCGGATCTGTTTGCGCGGCTGTTATACATCAAAAGCGACGACGGCACGGAGCTTCTTCTCGCGGCGATGGATCTCGCCAACAGCTGTCCGTCGGTGACCGCGCAGTTCCGCGAAAAGGTGTCGGCGGCGACCGGTATCCCCGCCGACAATGTGGTGTATCATGAGCTTCAGATTCACGCCGCACCCGGCGCGGATGTGATCAACGAGGAAACGATGGATCGCATCGTAGAGCGTGTGCTTCCCGAGATCCAAGCGACGATGGAACGTGCCGTGCCGTTCACCTGCGAAGTCACGGAAGCTTACGCGGGCACGCGTTTCTCCTATAACCGCGAGCAATACGTCCACGGACTCGGCGGCGTGACGGTGTGGGCGGGTCTGAAATACGATGAAAAGGGACGCCCCTATTCGCAGGATCCCGGTCGTATGTTGCTTCGCGGCTATCAGCCCGATCTGCCTGTGTTTGACACGCCGATCTATTTCGACAATCCGAACGACCCGCTGGCATACCTGTTTGTGTTCCGCAACACCGACGGCGACATCATCGGCACGATGTCGCGCTTCGCCGCCCACCCCGATATTTCGGTGCTGTTTGAATCGCACGGCGTTGCCGATTATAAATTCCACTTCGACTGGACCGGTTACCTGTGCGAATACATGGAGGCGGAATTCGACGCGCCCGCCATGTACATCAACGGTCCGTGCGCAGATCTTGCGATGAAAAAAGGCTTTGAAGGCATTGTGACCTACGACGCATCCATCGCCGAATCCAAGCGCGTCGGCGAAGAATTTGCACAGTTCCTGGTGGAGGAGCACAAGAAAAAGAGTGTGCCGCTGGGAGATGCGAATCATTTGAAGGTGATCCGTTTCCAATCCGAGCTCCCGCTTCACGAGGAGTTCCCGCGCGACCCCGCCCTCATCACCCGCGAGATTGCCAACCAGGAAGTCTACGACGCCGAAGAAGCCTTGCAGTCGGCGATTGCGCGCGGAGACAGCCCCGCCACGATCAAAACCCTCGTAGACGATCGCTACCGCGCCACCTATCTCATCCGTTTTCTGGATGAGCAGGTGTTCTTCGATGAAGAAACCGTGCGTCGCGGCACGGCGATGGTGGATGTCGCCGCATTCCAGCTGGGCGACTATCTGTTCATCGGTATTCCCGGCGAAAGCATGGTCGATATGACGCTGTGGATGCGCTCCACCTTCACAGGTGCCAAAACCGTGACCATGGATCAGGTGGACGGCTACTACGGCTACATGGCGACCCCGACGTCGCTGACGCTGGGCGGTTACACCTACTGGAACAGCTGGGTCAGCCGCGAATCCATCCCGAAACTGCAAGACGACATGGCTGCCGTCATCGGCGAGTTCCTGGCAAAATAAACGAGCACCGCCCCCGCAAACCGATTTTGCGGGGGCGGTTTTTATATGGAGCGGCGGTGCCCGACGTGAAGGTGGATATAAAAAAACCGCGTTCCGATGAACGCTCTCTTTTTACTCGTATTATTTGGCGGGCGACATTCAAAGAATGTTCTCCTTCCAATTTTCGTCCTTTTGGATGCGAGACTCTCTGGAACGCAACTCACATT
>JAZQHP010000101.1:0-2920 GCA_045540655.1 Acutalibacteraceae bacterium | reverse complement strand
GTAGATGCGGTCGCCGATGACGGCGGTCTGCTCTTTGGAAAAACCCGTCATCTCCATGGCGATATACGGCATCATGGGGGAAGGCTTTCCGATGACAAAGGGGCGTTTGCCCGTGGCGTTGAAAATCATGTCGCACACGCTTCCGCAATCGGGTACACTGCCGAATTCGGTGGGACACACGACATCGGGGTTGGTCGCAATGTAGGGCAGATCGCGCGCGAGGAGCAACCGACACACATCTTCGAGCTTACGGAAGGTCAGCTCCGTGTCAAAGCCCATCACCACCACCTCCACGCGGTCGAGCTCGGTGGTGACTTCAAAGCCCTCTTTTTCCAGTTCTTCGATGAGCGAACGGGTGCCGCAGACATACAGCACGGCACCGCTGTGATGCGTTTTCAGATAGCGGGCGGTGGCTTGCGACGAGGTGATGAAGTCGGCGTCGACGGCATCAATGCCGAGCGAGGCGAGCTTTTTGATGTAGTCCTTGACGCTTTTGGAGGAGTTGTTGGTCATGAACAGATATCGCCCGCCGCTTTGGCGGACGGTGTCCAGAAACGGCTTGGTAAAGGGGAACAGGCGGTTTCCGAGATAAAGCGTACCGTCCATATCCAGCAAGAACAATTTCAGAGAAGACAGATGCGGTTGCAAAGGCAATGCGCCTCCTTTTTTATGTGCGATGTTGTTTGTATTGTAGCAAAGCGGCAGGGAAAAGTCAAATGTCGTGCGCTATGTGGAATCAATACAGGTTATTGTTCATGAGAAATGCTGTGTTTGCGATTGGTGTTTGGCGAAACTTCGACGACTATGTTATACTTTTCTAGATTAGGCTTTTTTCAAAAGAAAAACCCTTTGAAGGAGGAACCGATATGAAAGGAAAAGTGTTAGCGACGCTGATGGCGCTGGTGCTGGTGGTAACGACCGTGCTTACGACGATGGTCATCCCCACGGCTTCGGCGGCGATTGTGCAGGATATCGACCTGTTGCCGGGAGGCGAAGCGGTCGTGATTGAGGACGATCAGGACCTGGCACATTATATTCAGCCGACGCTTCGGTATGATGCAAACGTGCACCCGTATGTGCACGTGTCGATTGATTCGGATGTGCCGTTCCAGCTGGCATTTCTGGACGAGACGACGGCCGGTTCGGCGTATTGGATTCTGGTGACCAACGATTACTATCCGTTGTTCGGTCTGGACAGTGCGCCTGCCGACGGATTGATTCCTGCGGGCGTTTACAACCTGTCTTTGGAACTGCGCGGTTACTATTCCTACGGCGGACGTATGCCGGCGGACGGTATGGTGCATCTGGACGGTATCATGTTTGAGCCGTCGGGCGTGGGTCACTTTGAGGTGTCGCATCTGGCGCTGAGCCCCGAAGCGACCTATGTGCCGCGCGGCAACGGCGATATGATGAAGAAGGAATACATTGTCGAAGGCGCGGATAACGTCAGCGTGGACGGCGACGGCAACTGGGTGATCACCGGAGAAATCGGACTTGCTCCGCATTACGCCCTGAACTACGCGGTGCGTCCGTACATTCACATTCACGCGTCGTCGGACGTGCCGTATCTGATCACGGTGCTGGATCGCGACCCCGACAATGCCTATACGGAACAATGGTACACGCTGCACGACAACTGGGTGGGCGGCGAACCCGATTTCCCAGCCGGTGACTTCAACGAAGCTCACAGTATTAAAGCCATTTACGACTATAAGGTGGCTTCGGAAGGCTGGGGCAACCAAAACAATATGGCAACCATTCGCGCCATCTATATCAAACCGCAAGGCAACGGCACGGTGGTGCTCAAAAACCTGCGTTTTCTCGAAACCAACGTGATCGACGGCGGTGGCTATGAATATGCCACACATGTCAACGACCTGTATGTGATCCGCAGTCCTCACCGCGTGAGCAACGCCGGTGAACGGAATCAACGCAACGAAAAGGATACGGGGTACATCGACGGTTCCGTCCCTGCCAACTACAAGCTCTACAATAAAAACACGGGATCCTATCATCGCGTGTATTGCAGTGACTTTGACATCACCGTGCAAGCGGGCGTGGATTTCCGCCGCATGAAGCTGGAAGATTCGTCGGTATTTAACGAGAAGCAGGCAGGCTATTTGCGTGCGGTGATGCTGTGCGCGTATCCGTATACGGATCTGGCATCCTTCATCCGCGCGATCGATCCGGCGTTGAGTGAGGACATGACCGGATTGACCGAAGAGGAAGCGCTCAGCGGTGTGCAGGCGGCGGTGTGGAGTCTGGCGCACGAAAAAGATTTTGCGTACATCCGCTCGAAGAGTTACGGATATTCCGACAAGCATCAATTCCCGGCGTATGACGGCACGGATACCAATGCTGCCGGTCAAAGCGTGGCGGTGAACGTCATGGAAAGCGGCGAACTTGCGGCGACGCCTTCGCAAGGCGTGTTGTCCGCCAGCGACATGCGCATCAGCGCGGTATATACGTATATGTCCTGGCTCGATCCCATCAAGGAAGACCAGTACGTCAAGGAAGGCACGATTTGCTATGACGTGCGGTATGAGGGGCAGACGGCATATATGCGCTATTGGGTGGATCAGCCCAATGCGGACGGTTCGTTTGTCCGGGTGAACACGGTTGTGACGGGTGCGACCGTGGAATCGACGACGTATGATCAGGCGACGGGCGTGTACGAAGCGACGATCAAGGACTTCGTCGGCGAGGAGTTCAGCGCCTGGTTCACGGCAACGCAGAATGCGGGACCGCAGGTCTATTTCTATGAGGCACTGGGCGGACGCAAGACCGCGCAGAGCTTTATCGGCGTGGAAAACGTTCCGGCCGATTTGACACAGGTCGGCATTTTTGATGCCCCTGCCGTGCCGACCACCACGACGACCACGACCACCACAACTACGACCACAACAACCACCACAACTAC